>NZ_JBQIKP010000051.1:0-32674 GCF_056796775.1 Schaedlerella sp. | reverse complement strand
AAGATAAGGAAAAACGTGCACCTAAACCAAGGACCCGGAGGAACCATAAGCAGGAAGCTGAACAGCATTAATGTACGCATAATTAAATTGGGTTATACTAGTCACTCCCTGCGTGGGAGTATGGATTGAAATAGATTACAAAGAAACACAAAAATTTTGAAGAACGCCTTTTTTACATCAGACGATGTGGCGATGAGCATTTTACTGTGGAGACATTGAGAAACATTCTCTCTCTGTCCGGGCGAGAAATAAATTGAACGCAGACATTTGATATAAAGCAGGATTGCTGGGCACCACAGAGGAGGGCATTTGTTCCGCATGCGTTTTACATTTAAGAACAAGAGGTATGACAAGAGCAAAAATTACTACTTGGTAGCGCATGATGAGCGCAATAATGCGGAAGCATTCCGATATCAAGAAGGGAGAAAAGATCATGAAAGTTTTTGAAATGACATCAGAAGCAATCCCCAAAATAGCACGACTCATGTGTACGATCAAGCCGGACTGGTGGGATTATGAGGGGGCGTTCAGCCAGTTGAGTGGTGTGGAGGATACGATCCGTACGGTCGGCTGGTATCTGGGGGAAGATGAGAACACCCCCAAGGGATGGATTCTGTGCCGTGAACTGATCGGATACCGTGCGCTGGAGTTGGAATGCAGCGGCTTTGACGACAACGGCGAATTTAAATTGGAGCATAAGCTGGGAGAGCTGATCCGCACAGCAGAGAGCTATGCCAGGAGTAAAGGCTACCTGACGTTCCGCAGCGGGATGAGCTCCATAGGATTCAACATCCATAAAAAGAAAATCAACAGCATTGCGGATGCAATTGCAAACCTGGAATGTGACCGGATTGATTATAAATGGTATCTGGAACAGGGATTTCAGGTGATAGGGATTCAGCCGAACGCGTACGAAAAAGGCTTTCATCTCATCATACTTGGAAAGGATCTCTCGGAATAAAAGCAATCTGGTTCACCTCGGGGCAAATTCTGCTGATTTTCAATTTTGTTATTTTACGGCAAAAAATCAGGAACTGAACCGAACTCATCTGCAAACGATCTGCAGATGATTCCAGGACAGTTCCTGTGGGACGCAGAAACAAGGTCCGTCCCTTCCTGCTTTTATCGATAGGAAACTTCTACGAATTTTCCTATAGGATAAAAACCTTCCGGGGGACGTACACTTTTTTACACCTGCTTCAGATAAAACTGAAACGAGCTGTACTCCGGAACTTCCCGGTCGATCGGAAGTCCCGCGTGCATCAGCGCCGCGCCGGAAAGCACCTGCTCCCCATCATTGATCCGGTACATGGCATCCGGGATCAGCCCCTTTGCTTTCACATATTCCTGGGGCCCGTTGCAGGTGAGATTGGTCACGACCACACTCAGCAGAGATTCTGTTTTGTCCTTCGTTACATGCTGCCATGCGGTCATATTTCCCACTTCGAACGGATTGCTCAGTCGGTAATAATCTCCGCTGAAGATGATGGGATAATATTTCCGGAAGAGATCGCTCTGCTCCCGGCAGATGTCCAGCTCTTCCTCGGACAGCTTGGACGCGTCTAGCTCATATCCAAAGGTTCCGCACATGGCGACGACCGCCTTTGTCTGGAGCGGTACGAATTTTCCGCTGTCGGAGATATGAGCTCCCATGGTGGAAATGGGGTATACAAAGGATGTCCCGTAATGCAGCTTTAAGCGGTCAATGGGATTATTGTTGTCGCTGACCCAGTACTGTGGATAATAGTGTAGCATGCCGGGGTCATACCGCCCGCCGCCTCCGCTGCAGCCCTCAAAGAGGATATCCGGATGGGTCAGGATGATCTCATTCATCACCCGGTACAGGCCCAGGATATAGCGGTGGTATACTTCCCCCTGCTTATCCGGAGACAGCACGTTGGACCAGATGTCGGCAAGGGATCGGTTGATATCCCATTTTACATAGTAAATATCGGCATCATCCAGAATGGCGTTGACACTTTGGATGAGGTAATCCTGCACATCCTTGCGGCTCATATCCAGCGCCATCTGATTCCGGCTGCGGACAGCGTGTCGGCCTGGGATCTGCATGGCCCATTCGGGATGGGCGCGGTACAGGTCGCTGTCCTCGGAAACCATTTCCGGCTCGAACCAGATGCCGAATTTCATCCCCAGGCTGTTGATCTGCTCCACCAGCTTGTGCAGGCCGCCCCTGATCTTTTCCTCATTGACGACCCAGTCGCCCAGGCCGCTGTTGTCGTCGTCCCGCTTTCCAAACCAGCCGTCGTCCATGACCAGCATATCTACGCCCATATTTTTCGCGGCCTTTGCGATCTCAATGAGCTTCACATCGTCAAAATCCATGAAAGCGGCTTCCCAGCTGTTGATCAGGACCGGACGCCGCACATCGGAAACAAATTTGCTACGGCACAGGTTGGCGCGGTAAAAATCATGGTACAGATGGGTCAGTCCGGTGAAACCGTGTTCGGTAAACGCCATGACCACCTCCGGACCCTCAAACGCCTCTCCCGGCCGGATCTCGTATACAAACTGCTTGGGATTGATCCCCATCACCAGGCGGAGCTGGTCATACTGGTCCAGCTCGGCTTCCGCGAGAAAGTTGCCGCTGTAAACCAGCGAGAAGCCGTAGCATGCTCCATAGTCCTCACAGGACTCCCGGCCGCACAGGATCACAAAGGGGTTCTGCTGGTGGCTGGAGGAGCCGCGCACACTTCCGATGGTGTGGATGTGGTGGGTCATTTTCTGGCGCTCCACCTGCCGCTCCTGCCCGTACCGTCCCGGCAGACTGACCAGATCCATGTCCAGGCCGTTCAAAAAGTCCAGGCATACGGACATGATCTTTTTTAAATGGATGGAAGCAGCTCCTTTGTTGAAGACCTTTACGGCCCGGGTGATGATGTCGGCTTCCTCGAATACGCTGTATAATAAAATGACTTCCACGTCGCTGATATCGTCTGAGAGTATGATCTCCAGCGTGTCCGCATGCTCGTCCTCCCTTGCAAAGGTGCAGGGCAGGGTGGTCAGCTCATATTTTCCCTCCTGGATCGTGAAGCGCGACACTTTTCCATTGAAGGAATAGCTGCCGTCCGCGTTGACGACCTCAATGCTGGCAGTGCGGAAATCTCCCTGCTGCTGTGTGCTGAATTCCTGGGGCTGGGCATCCAGGGAAAAGGTCCTGGAGTCCCTGGACTCGTAAGGATTTCCGGAAAATCCCCGGTCGTACTGCATGATCTGGTAGCTTAAGTCTGCGTCATGCATGGTCGGACCATAGTAAAGGTGCAGCAGGTAATCCAGATTCCCGATCTTCATCTGGTATGTTGTATGCCTGGTATGCAGAGTAAATGTTTTTGACTGTTCGTTGAAAATAATCGACATAATTGACCTCCTGTTACAATGATGAAGCGCCGTTTTATATTCCGCGGCTTCTGTCGTCTGCAAACATAGTATAGCACGGAACGAATCTGGAAATGAATGGTTAGAATGTACGGAAAAATGTGGGAAAAGTTGGTTACTTGTGCAGAAGAAAAAATTGGCGGCATTGTGGATGCGATTCAAACCTGGACTTTCAGAGTTTCTTGAAAAGGAAGGATTTATTTTAGAAACATTATTGACAAACAATAATTTTATGCTATTATAATGATATAAAATTATCGACAAACAATAATTTTAATTGCGGCCTTTTTATCTTTGAGAGGGTTCGAAAGGAGGGCATATGAAGCGAAAAGGAATGACCGGTATCCTGACGGCAGAAGCCGCTGTCTGTATAGTTTTCAGCCTGGCGCAGGTGAATGCTTCAGGAGCATTTTCCGGCCTGGCGGCCTTTCCGTTTGAGCAGACAGGTTACGCGCTCCGTGTTCTGTCATTGTCCGGATCTGTTGGAAATGCGGTGGCAATCCTGCTTTATATGGGGTTAAGCCTGCTCCCATGCTTGGTCTGGCTGATCTTAAAAAAGAAGGGGAAGCTTCTTGGCATCGACCATGTACTGTATGGTCTGAGCATTCTGCTGTTTATCGTACACTATTATATGATCAATCCCGGCCTGTTTCCGGCCCCGGTTCCCGGAACGGTAAAATGGATGCTGAGCTGTATGCTTTACTCGGCGCTGTCAGGATACTTAGTGATCCGGGTGCTGCTCGTCTGCCGGAGGGCACAGCCAGAAACACTGCACAGCGTCCTGCAGAAGCTTCTTGTTTTTCTGAATATGGTTTTCGTATACCTCATCTTTGGACAAGGCCTGGGAACTCTTCTGAAAGCCGTCCAAAACGTGGGGAGCATGGACAGCGGTCCTGTTATGCGCGGCTTCGCGTCAGGCGCGCAGAGTCCGGGAATGACATACCTGTTTCTCGGATTGGGTTATCTGGTCAATCTCCTGCCTTATGTGTTTGACATGGGGATCGTATTTCTGGCAGGACGGATGCTGACTGCCCTGAAAACGGACCGATACGGCGACGTGTCCGTGGATCTGACGAACCGGCTTGCCGGGTTTTGCGCAAAAGCACTGGGAATTACGGTTGCTGCGGACGTGGGTTTCAACCTGCTGCAGGTTCTGTTTTGTTCCAGCCTTACTCAGATGGACCTTGTGCTCCATGTGCCCGTCATCTCCATTATTTTTGTACTGGCGGCGCTGCTGTTTGCGCGGTATCTGCAGGAGGACCAAAAGCTGAAGCGGGAGCATGATCTGATCATTTGACTGTATGGCGAAAAAACAGCTTCAAAAAGGGGGAGCTCCCGGAAGTGCTCTAAACATAAAGGCGAGAATTATGGGAATCAGAGTTTGCTTGGAAGAGGTCTTGAAGGACCGGGGAATGACATCAAAGGAATTGTGCGGGCTGGTCAATATTACGGAAGCCAATCTGTCCGTTTTGCGCAGCGGAAAGGCAAAGGGCGTCCGTTTTCATACGATCAACCGGATCTGTTATTTTCTGAACTGCGATGTAGGAGATATTCTGAAGTTTGACGGAAAACTGGAGGAGGATGGGGATGTGGAATAAAAAGAAGATGTTTCGCGGCTTTTCCGGACAGGAAGGACGTCCTTCCTGCGGAGGTACGCGGCAGACTGTGGTATTTCAGATCAGCCTGTGCCTGTGTATCATGATATTGCTCTGCGGCTGTTCCCTGGCAGTTCCGAACGCCGGCACGGAGGGCGGAGATGACCGGATGATCGGAGTATTGATTACTGCGGAATATCTGGATATGGTTACCATGGAGACGGCGGAAGAACCATCTGCGGATATGGCAGGAGACGGGGATTTTGGGCGTCATACCGGGTCGGCGGGGAACGGTCAGAACCTGGTATTGTCTTATGATCCGGAGGACGGAGGAAAGCTGTATGCAGATATTGACAGGAGTAAAGGAGACAACCCCTCCGATTGGGAGATTTCTTTCGGTGATCTGGAAGGGATTCAGATGTTCACCCCGTATTGGACAATGGAAAACGGAGAAACCTGCTGGGGCTCCGTAGGTACGGAAGGGATTTCCGACCTGGACGTCCGTCTCAGCGAATCGGATGAGGGACAGGAGCGCAGCATCAGCGGGACCATTTATACCCTGGCGGGAAACGTAGAGGAAGATCAGGTGTATTATGCCAATCCGGTGTATCAGACCGCAGACGGAAGAGTCTATGTGACACGGGGAAGCGGGATTTCCGCAAGCGGGGAGGTTTCCGAGGGGACAGAGCTCACATCTGCGCTTGACGAAGAGACGAACATGACAGAGTGCGGAAAAACAAAAACGGAAAAGTGCAGCGTGACGATCCGTTATGAGGCCATGTACCGTCCGGTTCGGATCACGGTTTGCCAGATGGATCAGGGGCATGAGATCGTAAAGAAGGATGTATACCGTCCGGAGGAGATGCCGGAGCAGATCATGGCGGAAAAGGCCACGGAGTATATTCTGGTGGAAATTGAGAAAGAAGGATTGTCCGGAGAGAATGTTGCGGCAAGAGAAGTGTATGGCTATGAACCGGAAGGGGATGTATGGCTGGAAAGCTTTTCCGCACGGGAGGACGGGATCGTGGTAAAGCAGGAAACAAGGGTGATTTGGAAGACATAAAAGGAAGGTGTGATTTGCTGCGGCAAGTCAACCTTCCTTAAAAAATCTTTTCAGCAAACGCACAGCTGGAAATCTTTTATATTTCGTACACTTCATACTGCTTCTTCGGTCCGCCGCACACCGGGCAGCGCTCCGAAACAGAATCCCCGGTCATGACATATCCGCAGATGGGACAGACATAGATGACCTTTTCACCGAACTCCTGCACATCCTCTGCCTGTTTCAGCAGAGCCGCATGTACTTTTTCCGCGGCAGACGCACCCAGGTAAGCCTGTTCGGTAAGAGGGCTCTGATGCTCCGACGCATAAGCGGCCATCGCTGGATAAAGATGCTGATATTCAAATTCTTCCCCCGGCATATAGGTACAGATGGATTCCATAAAAGCGGCGGGACGTTCCAGGATGGAATAAAAATTTCGGGCATGATGGTATTCGGAAGAAGCAAGGGCGCGGAAAAGGTTGGCAATTTGGTCAAATCCCCTGCGCTTTGCGCGGTCCGCAAACATCAGGTATCTGAAATGCGCCATCAGCTCTCCCTGTACGGATTCTTTCAGCTTCTGGTTTAAGACGCTGTTGTCACTTTCCTGCCCGTAGCAGTCCTCAGACAGATTGGCGATCCGATAGTCCAGCACTCCGTCCTTCTCATAAAAATGGACGATGTGGTGTTCCACGTCGCAGGCTTTGATCTCCTTCGATACATCCTCAATCATGGCTCCGCCGCCTCCGGTGCAGATCAGCGGGATTCCGTCCGCAACGTCAATGAACCGAGAGTGCACATGACCGCAGAGAAGGTATTTTACTTTTTCCTTCCAGGGTTCATAAACCTTCCGCAGCCGGGAAAATTCCTCCTCGGAGACACTGTTTTGAATAAAGTGGTTGGGAACCGGGATGTGGAACGCGATGATCACCTGCTCCACGTCTTCCCTTGCAAGGACCTCTGCCAGCAGTGCCAGCCCTTCCTCCTCAAAAGTACGGAGCGCGTTGTCCAGCGCGACGACTGCAAAATGCTCTGCCAGCAGCGCGTAATTCTTTTCACCGAAATATTCCGTATACGCTCCCGTATCATGATTCCCGCGGAGAGAGTAGACGGGGTTTTGCGCAAGCGCTTCCGTCATATCCTGTATCACCTGATAATAATGGTCCGATCCAATGGGCACCAGGTCGCCCGCGACCAGAGTGATGTCGTCTTTTCCGCTTTCCTCCAGCGCTCCGGCATACACTTTCATATTGTAAGTGCCGAGTCCCTCGCACCCAGGATCGCCGATCACGCCGATCGAATGTACATTTTCAAGCCGGAGGATCCGCTCCGGTACCTTTTTCATTTTCTTTTCTTTCATATTCTTTTTCCTCACTTGATCTTTGATTTCCCTTCTCTGGTATGCCGCGTCGCCGTCTTTTCCAATGTTCTGCCGCATCAGTTCCACCATGGCCCCAGTTCATTCATTCTCGTGCAGTATTTTTCCAATATAGCATTCTTTTGGTGGGATTTCAACATAAATTATTCATGTATTTTCTGCTCTTTCATTGTTTTTTTTACGTATATCAGTTATAATTTGGAAAAGATACCGTTACATTGCGGGGCTTGCGTATGATCGATCTTGTATACAACAGCCCAAATCGACTGATAGAGGAGACGAGAGTATGAAAACAAAAAGGAGAACAGAAGACAGACCATCAGCGAAAGCCCGGCGGCGGGGAGGGAGGATCGCGGCCAAGCTGGTCGTGACCATCGTGATCACCATTGTGATCATGGTTGCGGTGCTGCTGACGCTTGTTTACCGGCGCGTTTCTGACGCGCTGCTGGATAAAAGCGAGAATCTGATCCAGGAGACCACGGGAAAAGTGATCCAGGAGACCAATGCGTGGATGAATAAGACGCTGACGATGCTGGAGATGCAGAAGGATACCATTGAGTATGAAGAGATGGACATTCCGGAGATGGAGGAGTATATCAAGCACACGGTGGACCAGAACAGCGCCTATCCGGCGGGACTGTATGTGGCCCTGACGGACGGATCCCTGTATCATGCGTCTTTTGTGCCCGGCCCGGATTTCAATGCATTGGAAAAATCCTGGTATCAGGACGGCATCGCGTCGGAGGATTTTATCCTGGGGGATGTATACTTTGACGAGGACAGTCAGTCCTACGTGGTAGGCGCTTCCGGAAGGCTAAAGGGAGAAGACGGAGAGACCCGCGGCGTGGCGGCTGCGGATGTATATCTGGACGCGATCTCGGATATCGTGGCGGAGATCCAGCTGGAGGAGACCGGCGGAGTATTCCTTGTAGATACCCGGACGGACACGATCATCGGCCATAAGGATCCGGAGATCACCGGACGGCTTTTGAGTGAATTCAGCGGGGATATGTATGCATATGCCGCGGAGCAGATCCAAAAAGGCAATTCGGAGCTGTCCCTGTTTGACGGCAGTACATATATCCAGGCGGTGAACGTTCCGAACAGCGACTGGACAGCCGTCGTTTACGTGCCGAAGGCGGAGGTGCTCACGGAGCTGAACGTACTGACCGGTATCATGGCGACCATATCCGTCCTGGCGGTCCTGATCAGCATTGTTCTGATCATCATCCTTGTGAGAAGGATCATCGGCAGGCCGGTGGCAGAGCTGAACAAAGTGGCAGCGCGAATCGCGGAAGGGGAACTGGAACAGACGATCAACCACTCCTCCAACGACGAGCTGGGTGAGCTGGCGGATAACTTTGAAAAAACCGTACTCCGGCTGCGGGAATATATCAAGTATATCCATGAGATTTCGGAAAAGCTGCAGGAGATCTCCAGAGGAAACCTGGATATCACACTGTCCCATGAGTATGTGGGGGACTTTTCCAAGATCAAGGACTCTCTGGAAAGCATTACCCTGTTTCTGAACCAGACTATCGGACAGATCCATGTGTCCTCCGGTCAGGTGGCGGAAGGGGCCGGATATGTTTCGGAAGGGGCGCAGACTCTCTCCATGGGCTCCGTGCAGCAGAATGATTCGGTAGAACGGCTCGCGGCCCATATCAACGAGGTGTCCGACGGCATCCAGAAGACGGCCCAGGGCGCGAAGAAGGCCAGTCAGATCTCGCAGGATGTGGGCAGCAGGATTCTGGAAAGCAACGACAAGATGCAGCACATGAATGAGGCGATCCGGAAGATCAGCGGCAAGTCAACGGAGATCCGGAATATCATCAAGACCATTGAGGATATCGCGTTCCAGACCAATATTCTGGCTCTCAACGCGGCTGTGGAGGCGGCACGCGCGGGGGAGGCCGGAAAGGGCTTTGCCGTGGTGGCGGACGAGGTGCGCAACCTGGCCGGAAAATCCTCTGAGGCAGCCCAAAATACAACGGTCCTGATCGAGCAGACCGTGGAAGCCGTAGAGGAGGGGACCAATGCGGCGGAAGATACGGCAGCGTCCATGATGGCAGTGGTAGCCCAGGCCGAAGAGGTCAACAAGCTGATCGAAGGGATTGCGGATTATTCCGCAAAACAGGCGGCGGCTACGGAAGAAGTCATCCGCGGGATCGACCAGATCTCCGGCGTGGTACAGTCCAACCTGTCCACCGCGGAGAAGAGCGCCGCGGCCAGCGAGGAGCTGTCCGGTCAGGCCAATATGCTGCGGGAGCTGGTGGCGAAGTTCCGGCTCAAAGCGCGGTAGTATTGAAAAAGAAGATACGGCAGAGTTCATCGGCCGTGAGTATCATAATATGGATACAGAAGAGCAGGCTATACAAAAATGTACGGCCTGCTTTTTGTTGATGACCGTATTGCTTAAAATGGGGAAATAGGATAAAATAGATATGAAATTGGCCATGGAGGTAAAAAGCAGTGATTAAAAGTCTTTATATAGACAATTTCAAAGCATTGAATGATTTTTCTATGGATCTGGATCCGTTTACGGTTGTTGTAGGAAATAATATGTCCGGAAAAAGTACTGTCCTGCAGGCATTGGATTTTTTGTCCAATATCGTGAAAGAAGATTTTACTGTTTTTCTGGATCGAAGAGGATGGAAAGTGGCTGATATCAAGTCTCAAATGCAGAAATCTCAGAAAATGACCTTTGCCTGCGATTTGGAACTCATGGTAGAAGGCGAGATGGTATCTGTACAATGGAAAATAGAAATTTTAGCGTATGCTTTAAAGAACATGATGGAATTGTCACGGGAAGAAATCCGTGTGCAAAGGGAAGAGGGGGAGGATATTATCCTGAACTATGCCCAGCCCTCCGGAGGATATATGATAGATAAAATGGGAAAATGTACTGCGTTTCCAGAGAAGCTTCTGTTTCGGTCCTCTGTAATGAAAATGTTTGATCTGGACAATTATCCCGTCATACAGGCACTCAAAGTATTTTTTGAAAAGCTGGAATCCTTTGAATTACTTTCACCGGACAAAATGCGCCTGTCCAGCCGCGGTGATACAAACACGATCGGAAATGCCGGAGAAAAATTACCCTCCTTCGTGAAATCCATGAATCAAATACAGAAAGAAGATTTCGAGAGCAAGATAGAAGAACTGCTTGGAAAGCGTATTGTAAGTGTGGATGCCAAGACCAAGGGAAAGCCGGGATGGACGGAACTGATCACAGAGGAAAGATACGGGGCAAAAACCATGAAGATCAAGTCTAAAAATATGAGCGATGGTATGCTCCGGCTGTTAGCCTTTTTGGCAATCTGCGAAATGGACCCATGTACGATGCTGCTGGATGAGATTGAAAATGGGATTAATCTGGACTACGCAGAACAGATTGTTCATATTCTGGATGAGAATTGCAAAAGTAAAAACAATCAGTTGATCGTCACGACACACAGCCCGATTTTCTTAGATTATGTTCAAAAAGAAAATATCCGGTATTTGTATCGGGAGCCGGCTTCGGGAAATTGTAAATGCAGTTCTCTGGCCCAAAATACGGAGCTGAATGAAAAACTGCAGTATTTATATCCGGGAGAATTGTTTATGAATATGTGCAACAAGGACATTGTTGATCTATTATTGAAACAAGAGGGGCAAAATAGAGGGGCAATCTGATGGATAAAATCAAACTGTTGGTATATGGGGAAGGTCCAACGGATTATGGTTGGCGGGACGCATCGGGAGAATGGAGAGCAGGCCCGATCATTTATCTCCTTCAGAAATGTGCGGCAGAGTTACAGACAGAACTGGAAATTGATTATGCGGATAAAAGTGTAATTGATGGAAAAAAGCGAATGAAGTTTGGTATGAGGCGGACAAGAAATGTAAATGGAAAAGGGATCCCTGCACTTCGATTTACAGTATATGCTTTGGATCGAGGCTATACGAGAGGTATATTTTATTGCGATACGGATAAAGTCGAATATGGAAAAAACACAAGAGAGTCAGATTGTAAAAAACATTTTGAAAAAATATATGAGGATGTTTTACAGGGACTGCAGGATGATATTTCGAAAAAATGGATCGGTATACCTATGATCGCGCTGAAAATGATAGAGTGCTGGCTGTTAGCTGATCAGGACGCATATCAGAATTATTTTGGCTTGAGACCTGAAAAAGCGCTTTTGCCTAAAAGGCCGGAACTAATATGGGGAGAGAAAAAGGAGCCGAAGAGTGATTACCCTAAAAATGTAATGACTCGCGTACTGAAGCAATATCATAAGGAGCCGGGGCGTGAGGTTTTTATTGAAATTGCAAAAGCAACACAGATCAGAGTTTTGCTGGAGAAATGTCCGATCAGTTTTTCCAAATTTTATGAGGATTTTGAAAGGCTATTGTTGGCAGAGACATAATAATAAGAGGCTGCCGGAAAATGACGGTATGACAGCAAGCTCTTGCAGTCATACAGCATTCCCGGCAGTCTCTTTTCGGTGCGAGTGTGCGTCACGGCGCACACATTTTACTTTAACCGCTCCGCCATCGTATAAAACTGATAATACGTTCCCTTCTGCGCCATCAGGCTTTCATGGTTCCCTTCCTCCGTGATCCCCTGGTCGGTGAGCACCAGGATCCGGTCCGAATTTTTAATACTGGACAGCCGGTGCGCGATGGTAATGGTGGTCCGTCCCTCGGACAGGTGATGAAGCGACTGTGCCACCGCAAATTCGCTCTCATTGTCCAGCGCCGAGGTGGCTTCGTCCAGGATCATGATCGGCGGGTTCTTCAAAAAGACCCGGGCAATGCTGACGCGCTGCTTCTGCCCGCCGGACAATTTTACACCCCGCTCGCCTACATACGTATCATATCCGTCCTTCAATTCCCGGATAAATGCATCCGCGCCCGCCTTCTTTGCGGCTTCCACAGCGTCCTCTTTGGATGCGTCCGGGTTTCCGTACAGGATATTCTCCAGCACTGTGCCGGAAAACAGGTACACATCCTGCTGGACGATCCCGATATTTTTCCGAAGACTTTTCAAAGTAAAGGACTTGATATCCTCCCCGTCGATCCGGATCACCCCGCCGCTGATGTCATAAAACCGGGGGATCAGGTTGCACAGCGTCGTTTTCCCTCCGCCGGAAGGGCCCACGATGGCCAGCTTTTCCCCTGCATGGACGGTCAGGTTCAGATGCCGGAAGACTGTATTGTGGTCGTCCGGGTATTCAAAGGAAACATCCTCAAAGGAAATATTTCCCTCCGGAACGCCCATTTCCTTCGCCCCGGGCTCATCAAAGATCTCCACGTCCGCATCCATGATCTGCAGGAAACGCTCAATGCCGGTGAGCCCTCTCTGGAACTGCTCGGCAAATTCGATGATCCTGCGGATGGTGGCGATCAGCGTGGACACATACATCACATAGGCCACCAGATCACCGGCGGTGATCAATCCCTTTACGAGGAAAATGCCGCCCATCAGGATCACGGTCAGGTTCATCAGCCCGTCAAAGGCACGGGTCGAGGTCTGGAAGGCCGCCATATATTTGTAGGTTTCTTTTTTAATATCATAAAAACGCAGGTTGCCCTTTTCAAACTTGTCAATCTCCACGGGCTCATTGGTAAAGGCCTTGACCACCTTCTGCCCCAGCAGGCTGTCCTCGATAGACGCGTTTAACTCCCCGATCTGAACCCGTTGCTTGGCAAAGGCCCTTCTGCTCCTTCGGTTCAGCTTAATGCACACATAGGCCATCACCGGGACGATCAGGAAGATGGCCAGAGTCAGGGGAAGGTTGACGGAGGCCAGGATCAGGAAGGAGATCACTGCCTTTACCGCCGCAATGAAAAATTCCTCCGGACAGTGGTGGGAAAATTCTGTTACGTCAAACAGGTCGTTGGTGATCCGCCCCATGATCTGCCCCACCTTCGTATTATTGTAATAGGTGTTGGACAGTTTCTGCAGGTGGGCGTAGGCGTCTCTGCGCATATCCGTCTCGATGGCGGCGCCCATGACATGCCCCATATCCGCCATATAGTAGTTGGCCATACAGTCGATGACACGCAGCACCAGGTACAGCAGCGCCATCTTCCCGATCACTTCCACAGTGAGCCCTGCCAGATCCTGTATACCGGTATTGGTGATAAACCGGATGATCATGGGGAGCACCAGCTCGCAGAGCGTGGTAAGGGAGGCGCAGAACAGGTCCATGGCAAGCACGCCCTTATGCTTTCTGTAATAGGGGAAAAAGCGCTTCATCAGCTCCCCGGTGGTATATTCTTTATTCTCTGTTGGCATCATTTCCTCCGATCAAAGCAGCAGCGGAAATAGAAAAAATGGCCGAACCGGCGGCACATTCGCCGACCCTTTCGATCCGCTGCTCTGAATGTATTCTAACTGTACAGTTAGAATGTATTTCATGTCTGCATGAATCAGTTTATACGATATGACTCCGGAAAGCAATAGAAAAACGTTTCGTTTTTAAAAGTTGATTGACTTTTTGATGGTTATATGAAATAATGAAATCACATTAAAAAGGTAAAACGTTTCGTGAAAAAAGAAAAAGGAGAGCAAAAAGATGAAAGACACAAAGCAGCAATGGTTTAAGGATGCCAAATTCGGTCTGTTCATCCACTGGGGGCTGTATGCGCTTCTGGCTGGCGAGTATAATGGAAGGAAGACCGACCGTATTGCAGAGTGGATCATGAATGACCTGGATATCCCTGTGGAAGAGTATGAAAAATTAGCTTCTCAATTTAACCCGGTTGAATTTGACGCGGAGATGATCGTCCGCAAGGCCAAAGAATGGGGCATGAAGTATATCGTCTTTACTTCAAAGCATCATGAAGGCTTTGCGATGTGGGATTCCAAGTGCAGCGATTATAACGTGGTAAAAGCGACCCCCTACGGCAGGGACATCGTGAGACAGTTCAGGGAAGCCTGCGACAAGTATGACATGAAGCTGGGATTCTATTATTCTCAGGCGCAGGACTGGCACGATCCGGACGGGTATATACACAGAAAGGACAATTCCAAGAAGAATTACCGCGCATACCTGGAACGGAAATGCTTCCCGCAGCTTCGGGAACTTCTGACCGAGTATGGGGACGTCGCCCTGATCTGGTTCGATACCCCCATGGGGACAACAAAGGAAGAAAGCCAGGAGATGGTGGATCTGGTAAAGAGCCTCCAGTCGAACTGCATTGTCAGCGGGCGGATCGGAAATGAGCTGGGCGAATATATGACCACCGGAGACAATTTTATCCCCCGTCTTCCGTATGAAGGTGACTGGGAGGTTCCGGCGACGCTGAATGACACTTGGGGCTTTAACAAGGACGACCACAACTGGAAGGATCCGGAAGAGATCATCCGCCTTCTGGTCAAGATCAACAGCCGGGGAGGGAATTACCTGCTTAATATCGGGCCGGAGGCTTCCGGACATGTGCCGGATGAAAGCATCCGCATCCTGGATGAGGTTGGGAAATATGTGAATGAAAATGAAGAAGCCATTTTCGGGACAAAGCGGGTAGGGATCTATGCTTATGAACTGGACTGGGGCATGCTGACCAGAAAAGACCATAAGCTTTATGTTCATGTATTCAAGCCGAGAAGAAGGGTGGAGCTCATCAACATTGCAAATAAGATCACGGGGGCTTACCTGGTAGCAGACAAGCGTGAGCTGGAATTTAAGACATCGACGACCTGCGAGGGCAACAGCGCCATTGATGTAGAGCTTCCGGAAGACTATTTTGACAGGAAATATTTCAGCGTCTGTCTGGAAATGGAAGAGGAAGAGCCGATTTTTGAACCAATCATAGGATAAAATAGGAGATATAAAAAGGGGGGCGGAAAGCCCCCCTTTTTGTACACCATCGTATGCAGAAAAGCTGCCGGCGGCAGGTCTTTTGTATCTACTTCACATCCAGCGTCAGGTCTCTGACGGACTGCCTTTCATAAAAGCATACGTCTACACATCTGGTCAGCGGAAAATCAGAATAATCTCCCTGCATTCTCCTGTACAGGATGCGCGAAGCAGTTTCTCCGATCAAAGACAGATTCTGCGCCAGGGAGGTGATGGGCGGATACATACTGCGGAACAGAGGATCGTCGTCAAAGGTGACTACAGAGACATCTCCGGGGATGGAGCAGCCGGAGGTGCTGGCCTCCATCAGGCCCCCAAGGGCGCTTAAATAATTGGTGAAAAAGATTGCGGTGGGAGATTCTTTGCTTTCCATCAGCTGCCGGAAGTGCCTTTTCCCTTCATTGATGGCATCCTGGTTTGTTGAGAATCGGATGGATTCCGGGTAAGTAATGGAGTGGATCCCTGCTTTTTCATATACATCCCGGAAACCCTGGATTCGTTCGGCCACAGGACTGGAATCATAGGCCGGATCCAGGATATGGACTCTTTGATGCCCTTTTTTCAGCAGGTACCGGGCCAGCAGAGCGCCGCCGTTATAGTTGTCTGATACCACACAGTCCACAGGCGGATGGCCTATTGCGACAGGATTCTGGTCCAGAGCTACGACAGGGATATTTTCCGCCTGCAGAAGGCGGTATCGGTCATCCAGCAGATTGGCAAGCAGGATGATCACCCCGTCGATCTTACGGATGATCAGATCCTGCAGAAGCTCCCGCTCGATCTGTGTGTCATGGGAATAGGAACAGGTGATGACCGTATAGTTATAATTTACAAAAAACTGAGACACAGCGCTGATGATGGTCCCCCAGAAATAGTTCCCCAGATCGGAAACAAGGATCGCTACAGTCATGGTGCGTCTGGAACGCAGGACCTGGGCGGTGCGGTTCGGCTTGTAATTCAGGTGGGCGATAGCCTCTTCAATGCGGAGACGGTTCTTTTCCTGGATTTTTTTGTTGTTAAGATATTTGGAAATGGTAGCCAGGGAGAGGCCGGTTTCTCTGGAAATATCTTTAATCGTGACTTTCATGTGCTCCTCCGTTCTGTCATACCGGATCAGGACTGTATGATGGCAGCAAAGCTTCAAAGTGGTGAAGGCGTTATACGGAACGCCAAATTTCATCGACTATGAGTATTATTATACAATTATATTATCATGAGAAGAAGAAATGCTCAACAGAAAACAAAAGTGAAACGATTTTTGTTGTTTTTTGACAAAAACGATTGCTGCATCTTGTGCAATCATACCAAAATTAATTAATATGCACAGCGTTATTGACATTTTTTTGTGAGAAGGCTATAATAAACGTACAAAACGAAACGTTTTACTTCTGCAGATGTAAACTATTATGCACTAATAACTTTAAAAATTGAAAGAAAAATGGAGGGATTTATTTTGAAAAAGAAATTAGTGGGACTTCTTTTGACGGCAGCGATGCTTGCAACGGCACTGGCAGGATGCGGCAACGGCAATTCTTCATCTTCTGACAATGGGGGGAGCACAGATTCTGGCGCGGGGGATACAGCAGCAGAGTCAGACGCGGGAGAAGGAACAGACTATGATGTGGAGAACAGGGAGTATAAGGATGTAAACATCACGATCCATACCAGATGGGACGTGAGCGATGTTTCCGGTCCTCTGTATCAGGCGATCGTAGAAGGCTTTATGGAGAAATATCCGGGGATCACGGTAGAGCAGATCAATATTCCGACAGAGTCTGAATGGCTGAACTCAGAATCCGTGCTGATGTCCGATCCATCCTCCATGCCGAATGTTCTTGTAGAATACGGCGGTTCCAGAACTGCAGAGTATGTGAAGTCCAATCTGATCGTAAAGATGGATCCATACTATAAGCAGTATCCGGAGTGGGGGGAAAGCTTCAACTCTCTGGGCGAAAGCCTGACAGACTACAGTTCTTACGGGATGGACGGGATTTACGGCGTGCCATTTACGGCATATCAGGTCATGTTGTTCTATAATGAAGACATTCTGAGTGAAAATGACATCGATCCGCAGAGCATCGAGAGCTGGGATGACCTGATGGCGGCATGCGAGACTCTGAAGGCGAATGGAGTACAGCCGTTTGATATGGGTGAAAAAGATGACTACCGTTTCGGACATCTGCATTCCGCGCTGAATTATAAAACATTCGGATGCGATATGGCAGAGAAGCTTGGAAGCCGTGAAGTGGCTTATGACGGCGACGAGCAGAAAGAAATCTATCAGATGATCATTGATGCCAGCGATAAAGGCTATCTTGGAACAAACCTGCTTGGAAACGACGACGGACAGGAAAGAGCGCTTTTCAACACAGGAAAGGCAGCGTTCTTGTTCATGGGAACCTGGTTCTGCGCAGAGGATCATACAGGACTGGAGCTTTTCGATAATGAAAAGATCCATGCGCTCCGTATGCCTTATGTAAATGAAGAATTTAAGCTGCATGACATGGGCGGCGGAAATGAAGCTTACTATGTAGTAGATACCGGCGATGCGGATGAAGTGGCAGCTTCTGTATTATTCCTGAAGTATATGACAAGCGAGGAAGTTGTGAAGGAATTTGTAAAAGGATATCCGACTCCGGTCTGCGTAAATGTTGAATCAGAGGGAGGCAACTATCTGAGTCAGGAAGCTTCAGCGATCATAGCAGAGACAGCGGAAGTACGCGGCGATATCGAGAACTACGACAGCGCGACACATATGATCAATACAGTCCGTCAGGCGCTCCAGGGCATCGCGATGGGCGATGACGCGGAAAAGGTCGGAAAAACCGTTGTGGATACGATCGCTCAATATGAATAAGATCGGATCGTCAGATACAGTTCTGCGGATCAGGCGCCGCGCCGTTCAGGTGCGTCGGTCTCGTAGATAAATGATAAAACAGCTTCTTAGATACGTGGGCATTGTAAAAGGGAAGTGCTTTACAATGTCCACGTATTCAGTTCAGGAGGTGGACTGTATGTTTTTTACATCAAGTAAATATCGAAAAGCCTTTTTCAAATCCATGCTTTTCGTCCTGCCCGGCGTTGCGATCACGGTGATTTTTGTAATTTATCCGGTGATCAATACATTCTGGTTATCTCTGAATGACTGGAACGGCGTCGCGACAGCTCCGGTGACATGGGTAGGGCTTGACAACTACATAAAAGTGTTTACAAGTGAGAAGTTCTGGAACAGTATGCTGAATGCGCTCTATTTCATGATCGGAGGATTTGTGGTCCTGATGCCGATTGCCTTTGGAATGGCGCTTCTCGTTACATCAAAGATTAAATTTACGAAATTTTTCAAAGCGTCTTACCTGATGCCTGTCATGTTAGGTACGACAGCGGTAGGTTTGATGTGGACCTTTATGCTCAATGCGGATTTCGGCATTTTTGCTCAGTTTTTAAGAGCGATCGGACTTGAGAGCGCGGTTATCAACTGGCTGGCGACTCCGACGGTCAATATCTGGTGCGTGGTTCTGGTCAATGAGTGGATGTATGCCGGCTATAACATGCTGATCTTTGCCGCGGGAATTGTTGCGATACCGGAAGACGTGCATGACGCGGCGCTGCTTGACGGCTGTACCGGCCTGAAAAAGATTATTTATATTATTGTGCCTCTTTGTAAAAATATGTTCATGGTATTCTCCGTGCTCTGCGTGACCGGATGTCTGAAGGCATTTGATATCGTATGGGCAATGACGAATGGAGGTCCTATGGATTCCAGCGCGACTCCCGCGGTTCTTCTTTACACACAGGGCTTCCAGTATAAGCTGATGGGCCGGAGCAGTGCGATCGGTATCATTCTTCTGGTGCTGG
Organism: Schaedlerella sp.; assembly: GCF_056796775.1. Classification (NCBI taxonomy): domain Bacteria; kingdom Bacillati; phylum Bacillota; class Clostridia; order Lachnospirales; family Lachnospiraceae; genus Schaedlerella; species Schaedlerella sp. The sequence continues at coordinate 13,567 of NZ_JBQIKP010000051.1, read as the reverse complement.
GACTTGTGTTATCTGTTTTTCTGAATAATGTAATTTTTAAACAGGACAAAGATCTGTAAGCGGATTTTACAGAGAAAGGAGACATACATGAGTAAAAAGAAGAGCTTGAATAAACTGGGAGCAGGAATTTTGTATCTGGTGGCGATCTTTATGGCTGCGGCTACGTTCCTCCCGCTGATCATTACGTTGCTTTCTTCATTTAAAACAAATGAAGATCTGCTTTTAGGTATGTTTTCGCTGCCGGAGACCTGGAAATTCAGCAACTATCCTGAAGCGATGCGGACGGCGGATGCGATCCGCTCCATAGGTAATTCTCTTTTTGTCGCGATAGCGACGCTGATTTTGACGGTTGTGGTTGCGCTTCCTGCCGCCTATGTACTGGCCAGAAAACCTTATACATATCTGAAAGGTATTTATTTTCTCTTTATGGCAGGAGTGATGGTTCCGGTTCATACGACACTGGTATCCATATCCAAGATATCAAGTACATTAGGGGCAAGGAACAGCTATGTATTCCTGATCATTATTTATGTGGCGTTTAACTTGTCACAGGCAATCTTTTTGTTTACAGGGTATATCAGAGGGCTGTCCAGAGAACTGGATGAAGCGGCTAAAATTGACGGCTGCGGTGACTTGAGGCTTCTGGTAAATATTCTGGTGCCGATCTGCAAGCCGATTCTTGCGACGGAGGCGATCCTGGTATTTATTTATGGATACAGTGAACTGATCTTCTCTTTGATCCTGATATCTGACAGCAGCAAATATACGGTATCCAGAGCAATGCTCAATTTTACGAGCAACTTTACTACAAGCTACGGTCCGCAGTTTGCGTTTGTGATCATGTCCATGATCCCGATGCTGATCATCTACCTTGTACTCCATGAAAAGGTAGAATCAGGAATCCTTGCCGGCGCAGTCAAAGGCTGATCCAGAAGGAATATTACGGATAGTTTTATAGATGAACAGTGAGGTTGAGATGAATAAAAAAGAATATTTACAGCATATTGAAGATGTGATCGTACAGGGGCCATATACGGACACCTGGGATTCGCTCTGCGAGCATCCGGTGCCGAAATGGTATCAGAAAGGAAAGTTCGGTATTTTCATTCATTGGGGCGTATACAGCGTGCCGGCATTTGGAAATGAATGGTATCCGAGAAATATGTATATCAAAGGTTCCAAAGAGAATCTCCATCATGTGGAGACTTACGGCTCTCTGGATCAATTCGGATATAAAGATTTTATCCCTATGTTTCAGGCGGAAAAATTTGATCCGAAGGAATGGACGGAGCTTTTTGAGGAAGCAGGAGCAAAGTTTGTAGTTCCGGTTGCGGAGCACCATGACGGCTTCCAGATGTATGACAGCGAGTATTCCGAGTGGAATGCGGCGAAGATGGGACCGAAACGAAATATACTGGAAGAACTAAAAACGGAAGCAGAGAAAGCCGGCATCGTGTTCGGAGCGTCTTCCCACCGTGCGGAGCATTACTGGTTCTTCAACGGAGGCAGGCAGATCCCGGAATCCGATGTGAACCAGGGGGAGGCTGACGGCCTGTATGGTCCGGCTATGGGGATTACTCGTGACATGAACAGCATTTATGATAATCCGCCTTCGGAAGAATTTATGCAGGACTGGCTTGTCCGGACTTGTGAGCTGGTTGAGAGATATCAGCCGAAGCTTCTGTTCTTTGACTGGTGGATCCAGCAGTATGCATGGAAGCCCTATCTGCGGAAATTCGCTGCTTTTTACTATAACCTGGCAGAGCAGTGGGGAGCGGAAGCCGCGATTGACGCGAAGTTTGACGCATATGTATTTGGAAGCGCGGTCAATGATCTGGAAAGAGGACAGTTGGATCACATTACGCCGGACTTCTGGCAGGACGATACCTCTGTGGCGAAAAATTCCTGGGGATACACGGTCGGGAATGACTACAAGGATCCTTCGGATATTGTTCTGGACCTGGTGGATGTGGTCAGCAAAAACGGCGCGCTGCTCCTGAACATAGGCCCGAAACCGGACGGCACGATCCCGGAGGAGGATGCCCATATTCTTAAGGAAGTAGGAAAATGGCTGAAAGTCAATGGAGAAGCGATCTATGGAACAAAGTATTGGAAAGTATTCGGGGAAGGTCCTACGGATGTTCCGGAAGGCCATTTTACAGATACATACAGTAAGGACTATACTTCCCAGGATATCCGTTTTACAAGCAAGGCAGACCACATTTATGCGGTTGTGATGCGGTGGCCCGAGGATGGCGAGATATCGATCCGGTCTCTTGGCAATGACTATAGATATTTAAAATCAACGATCCGGGATATCCAGATACTTGGAACGGACCACCATCCGGAATTTCACAGAAATGAAACGCTGGATATTTCCTGCGGGATCAAGCTGGATTCGGGCCGTATGCCGGTGGTACTGAAACTTACGATTGACTGATGGAAACGGTTCGGGGCATGCGGGTAGATTCTGCGGCAGACGCGGTGGGGATTTTTGCCCCGAACAAAATAGAATCCGGCCGTGAGGCTGCGGCTGTTGGAGCATCCAACTGCGCAGCTGGAATAGAATGAATAGAAAAGAGGTTTGATATGGCAGCGAAACATTATACAGGAACATGGGCTTCTGTCCAGACGCACACGGTACCGAAGTGGTACGATGACGCAAAGTTTGGCATTTTTATCCACTGGGGGATCTACTCTGTTCCCGCTTATGCGCCGCATACGTGGGAGTTGGGAGCCGCGGAAGCTGCAGACTGGTTCTGCAACAACCCTTATGCGGAGTGGTATTATAATTCTGTCAATGTAGGACGGGGACCGGGATATGAGCATCATGTGCGGAACTATGGAGCGGATTTCAAGTACGAGGATTTTATCCCTATGTGGAAAGCGGAAAGCTGGGACCCGGGGCAGTGGGCAGAGGTTTTCAAAAAAGCGGGCGCGCAGTATGTTGTCCTGACGACCAAGCATCATGACGGATTCTGCCTTTTCCCAAGCCGGTATACGGAGTTCAACTCTGTGAAAATGGGGCCCAAAAAGGACATTACCGGAGAACTGACAAAGGCTGTCAGAAACGCGGGGCTGCGGATGGGATTATATTATTCGGGACTGATCGACTGGCAGTATGCCAATGATCCGATCTTTGAGGATGACGACCTTTTTGGAACGGCAAGCCCCACCTATGCGTATGCGGACTATTCCTACAACCAGATGATGGAGCTGATCGATACCTATGAGCCGAGCGTGTTCTGGAATGATATCGGGTGGCCGAAGCAGAATGAGGAGGCAATGCCTTATCTGTTCGCGCATTATTATAACAAGGTGCCGGAGGGCGTGGTCAATGACCGTTTCAACGGAAGGTACTATGATTTCCTGACAAAGGAATATCAGGCAGGCAAGATGGACAGAAGCCAGAAATGGGAAATGTGCAGAGGAATGGGCTTATCCTTTGGATATAATGAGATCGAAGGGGACGATGAGCTTTTGCCCGTACCAAAGCTGATCCATCTGCTGATCTCTACGGTTGCCAATAACGGAAACCTGCTTCTGAACATTGGCCCAAAAGCAGACGGGACAATCCCGGCAGAGCAGATCAGGAGATTGGAGATCCTGGGAAGCTGGCTTGCGGTCAACGGAGAAGGAATCTATGGAACCCGCTGCAGCGAGAGAGAATCAGAAATGCGCTGTGACGGCCTGGAACTGCACTATACAAGAAAAGATCATGTACTCTATGTATTTGCGGACGGATTGAAGGAAGGGAGCAATACGTTCTGTATTCCGGGCTTTACGGGAAGCTTAAAGGCGATGGATCCGCTGGTACAGATCGAAACAGAGCCCGCGCAGGAAGGACTGCGTGTTACGGTCAAGAATTATCAGGCTGACATGTACGCGGTGGGACTGACATCAGAAGGATGATATAAGATCAATTAGAAAAAGCTGTCATTCACAGTAATGTGGAGGGCAGCTTTTTCATACCATCGTATGCAGAAAGGCTGCCAGTGGCAGGCTTTCTGTATTGTGTGATTGTGTGATATTGCATTGATTTTCAGCGAAAAAGCAGATATACTGTTATCAGTGGTTGTGGTAAATGTTTTTAAAACTGTCTGAAGGAGGAATCATTATGGCACCTACAAGCGCAGTGATCAGTGATATGCTGAATCATTTAGAGGAAGAAGATTATAGAACTGCAATCAGCTTTATAGAATATTTGGCATCCTCACGTAAGAAAAAAAAGGTTGAGGAAAGTAAAAATACTCTTGCGGAAATTCAAAAAATGTTTGTGGAAGATAAAGGATGGGATTCGGAAGAAAGCATGATTGAGGATATGGCAGCATTTAGAAGGGAACGGATGAATTTATGAAGATAATGCTTGATACAAATGTGCTTATATCAGCTTTGGTATTTGGCGGGAGGGCAGGAAAATTGCTCAATATGTTGTTTGAATCAGAGCATGAACTATATGTTTCCGAGTATATCGATCAGGAGTTTCAGGAGAAACTAAAAGAAAAATGGCCTGCTAAAGCTGAAAGGGTATATGATCTATACAGGCAGTTAGATATCCGATTTTGTAAAAGTACAGAAGAAAGGCTGGGTGAATTACGGGACAGAAAAGATATCCCAGTGCTGAGTGATGCATTGTATCATGAAATGGATATTATTTTATCCGGGGATAAGGATTTTTTGGAAGCTGATTTAGAAAGGCCGATCGTATATTCTCCATCGATGATGTTGGAATATCTTGAAATGCGCTGAAGCGCAAAAAGAAATGAAAGGGGGGAAGAGCATATGGCTGTGACGATCAAGGATGTGGCGCGAGAGACGAATCTTGCGATCTCTACAATTTCTAAATATATGAACGGCGGAACCGTACGCCATGAGAACCGGGTTCTGATTGAGGCGGCAGTGCAGAAGCTCGGGTATTCCCCGAATCGTTCGGCCAGGGGGCTGAGGACTTCGAAAACCTATATGATCGGGCTGGTAACGGGCCGGGTAAATTCTCCCCATACGGCGGCGATCGTCAGCGGGATCGAAAAGCGATTCCGGGAGCTGGGGTATTCCGTGATCTTTGCGACACATGAGGAAAACGGAGTTCAGATAGAGGACTATTTGGAATATCTGCTGGAGCGGGGCGTGGACGGGATCATTTCTTCGCCCATCGCAGCCGGAGGGGATTGCCTGAAAAGGGCAGTGGAGCAGAATATCCCGGTATTGGTCGTGGAAGAGAACAGCGGAGAGATGCGGACAGACTGCGTGCAGGTTGACTGCTGCGGCGGCGCTTATCAGATCGTGGAGCATCTGATCGAGTCCGGACATCATCGGATCGCCATTATCAAAGGGCCGGAGCATAAGCTGACAGCCCGGGAACGCCTGCGGGGATATTTCCGTGTGCTGGAGGATTATGGGTATCCGGTCAGGCAGGACTATCTGATACCAGGTGATTTCACATATCAATCCGGTTACAAAGGGATCATGAAACTGTGGGAACTGGAGGAAAAGCCTTCGGCAGTATTTGTCAGCAATTACGACATGTGCCTGGGGGCGATGGCGGCGGTGCACAATCTGGATATCCGGGTGCCGGAAGCACTGTCGGTCGTGTCATTTGATGATTTTGAACTGTCCGTTATGGTCCGGCCCAAGCTGACTACGATCCGCCAGCCGCTGGAGGAAATGGCAAATGCCGCCTGTGACCTGCTGTATCGGCGGATTCAGGGCGACTATTCGGATTTTCCGAAAAAGATCCGCTTGAAAACAAAGTGCATTTACAGGGATTCTGTGAAAACATATACCAGAGGGGAAGGTGATGACATTTTTGAATAACCATCAGATTCCGGTCAGGGGGGATCGTATCAATGAAATACCGCCCCCCTGCCTGAAAAGGATACCGTCATCAGATGTTATTCAAACCCGACAGCTTGCCCGGTTTCGGCAGATTCCCTGATCACTTCCATCAGTCGGAGAACACGAAGCACCTCCTCGTTTTTAACGAGGATTTTTTCTTTTCCAGAAATGGTATTCATAACATTTCTATAATAATCATGTACATCCGAATGTACGACAGGGAGCGATTCGGTTTTGATAGTTTCTTCTGTACGCGGCGCCATTGTTTTTGTCAGCCCAGCAGCTGTTTTGATTGGAATGGCATCATTTTTTGTCCAGTCTGTAATCTTCACAAGCTCCCCGGACAGATCCCAGTCCCGAATTACTGCCGAACCGTTGATTCCCTGTATATACCAGCGTGGAAGGTTAATGAAGTTACTTGTACCGACCTCCAGCATATAGATCAGCCCGTTTTCAAAGGTCAGACTGCAGGTGAAGCCATCATCCACCAGTTCGTTGGTCACATGTGTAAAGGTGGCGTAGACTTTTTTTACCTTTTCAGGAACCATCTGCAATGCCTGGTCCAGAATATGGACACCCCAATCTAGGAGCATGCCGCCGCCGTGCTCCGGCTCCTGCCTCCAGTCGCCCGGAATTCCTCTAGAGCCATGCACACGAGACTCGATACGGAAAATATTCCCCAGCATATTTTCTTCATATATTTTTTTGGCAGTCAGATAATCTTCGTCCCATCTGCGGTTTTGATGTACTACCAGGAGCCTGCCGGCTTCTTTGGCCGTATGCATCATTTCCTTAAAGTCCCCAGAGCTTATTGCAGCAGGTTTTTCGCAGATGGCATGTTTTCCGGCTTTTAATGCACGTATCACGATATCCTTATGTACATCATTTGGGGCCGCGCATAAAACAATATCGACATTTTGATCTGCAAGCAGATCATCAAAACTGGGATATGGCCTGATATGATGTTTTTCTGCAAATTTCTGACGTTCTTCACGAATATCAAAGCTTCCGCAGATCTCCATATTTTCCACATCCGCAATTAATTCTCTGTGCCAGTTTCCCATGCCTCCCATTCCCACAACAGCAATCTGAAACGTATTTCCATTCATGATAAAAAACCTCCTTTTTGGTGAACAACCTTTGTATTGTCTTTCAACAATACTTCACATTCTGTTTTTGATAGTATAGATTATAGATGGGAAAAGTGAAATAAAAATTTAATAATTTTACTTTTGTTCTGACTATTTTTACTATTTTTAAAACTGATGCGAAAAAAATATTGTTTAATATTGTGTGAAAAAGACGGATTGGGCAAGAAAATTTAGTAAAAATAAGCAATGATTTGGTAAAAATATTGAGAGCAGAGACATGAGAACGTTATTATAATTAAAAAAGAATATAGTATTCAAAACAATCGTCCCCAGGATGTCTGTTGCTTTGGACGGTTGTAAAAAAATTGAATGAGGAAAGCAGGTGGAAAATATGAATCAGTCAGTGATATTTCCGGCCGCAGAGAAGGTCATACTTCAAGATACAGGGTATCCGGAACCAAAAAAAGGCGAAGTGGTGATACGGAGTGAGTGTTCCCTGATCAGTACAGGAACAGAGATGACATTCTTAAAAGGGGAATGTCCGGAAAATTCCAAATGGTCTTCCTATATCCATTATCCAATGACAAGCGGTTATTCCGTAGCAGGTACGGTAGAGGCTGTCGGGGAAGGCGTATCTACAGAATGGATCGGAAGACGTGTAGCAAGCTTTAGTCATCACGCTCAGTACGTCGCTGCTCCAGAAAGGGAACTAAGGGAAATCCATTATGAGATTCCGCCGGAAGAGGCTGCTTTTTTTGCAGTGGCTGAAGTGGGGCTCAATGGGATAAGGAGGACAAGGGTTGAACTGGGTAGCAGGGTCGTTGTATATGGGGCGGGAATTATCGGACAGCTCCTTGTGCGTTTTCTGCTTGCGGGAGGATGTACGGAGATCGTTGTGGCTGACGTGGCGGAAACAAGACTTGGATTTCTTCCGGACTCACCTGCTGTGATTCCGGTCTGCTCAAAAATTCAATCTGTGTTGGAGAAGGTGCGACGGGTTACATATGGACAGCTTGCAGATATCGTATTTGAGACTACTGGAAATGCGGATCTGATTCCTTATGAATTTGAGGTGCTGCATCAGCAGGGGAAGCTTTGTATGTTGAGTTCCCCGAAAAAAAAGACATGGTTTGATTTTCACGATTTTTGCAATGCGGGAAGCATCCAGATCATCGGAGCACATACATCGGCACAGGCTCCGGTTGCGACTTATGACAATCCATGGACCTGTGCGAGAAACAGTGAGGTCTTTTTTAAAATGATACACAACAGGCAGATCGATATTTCTAATTTGATCAGCCATCACGCATCCTTTGAACAGGCTCCCGATATGTATCAGATGCTGTTAAAGGACCGCTCGCAGGCTATGGGAGTCGTTCTGCACTGGAGCGACTCTGCACTCAACGAAAAGAAAAAAGAAAGGTCTGGTAAATAAAAATGAAGCAAATACAATACCCTCCTGTTGCTCTTACCTGTGAATACAGAGAGAATCCAATCGGGATAGAAAGCGTGGAGCCGCGCTTTTCATGGAAAATGACAGGAGGCGGAAGAAACAGAAGACAGACTGCATATCAGATTCTGGCGGGACATACCCCATCCATGGAAGAAATTTGTTGGGACAGTGGAAAGACAGAAACATCGGAATCCGTAGGAATTACTTATGGAGGACCCATGCTGACTTCCCGGGAGAGGATCTATTGGAAGGTACGGATATGGGATGAAGAAGGCTGTGCCTCACCTTGGAGTGAAGCTGCATTTTTTGAAATGGGACTCCTGGAGGCCAGAGATTGGAAAGGAATCTGGATCGCGGCAGAAGACGAAGTCAGTGCCCCGCATTTCCGCAAAATATGGCAGACGGATGAAAAACCGGAATCCGCCCGTGCATATATATGCGGCCTGGGATATTATGAATTGTATATCAATGGTAAAAGATGCGGAAAGCAGCTTCTGACTCCGAATCGATCAGATTTCAAAAAGCACATATACTATCACACGTATGATATCACAGAATATATTACAGAAGGAAAAAATGCGGCAGGCATCATCTTAGGTAATGGATGGTATAATCAGAAGGATAAGCTTAATGAAAAAATGCTATGGTACGGATATCCCAAAATGCTGCTGCAGATTGAACTTCGCTATCAAAATGATACTATAGATTATATAGTCAGTGACACAGATATGCACTGGCATACAGGGCCATGGGTTTACAACAATATTTATTTCGGAGAGATATTTGACGCGCGGCTGAAGATGCCCGGATGGAATACAGCTGATTTTATAGAAGTGGGTTGGAAAAATGCCAGAGAGGCAGAGGCGCCGGGCGGCAGGCTAAAGGAGCAGAAAGCTCCGTCTGATTCTGCTGTTCAGGAGCTTCTGCCGAAAACCATAACACAGCTTCAGTCCGGTATGTATGTCGTGGATTTCGGACAAAACATCACCGGGTGGGTACGGCTGAAAGTATCCGGAAACACAGGACAAAAAATACAGATGCGTTTTGGTGAGGAGCTATGGCCGGACGGGAAAGTAAATTATTACAGTACAGGAAGCGGATGGAACCAGCAGAAGGATATTTATATTTTATGCGGGGAAAAAACAGAAGTGTATGAACCAGCTTTTACATGGCATGGATTTCGATATGTGGAAATACAGGGATTTCCCGGTTCACTTGGAAAAGCGGATCTGACCGCAGTGGTCGTCCGAAGCGGTGTCAGGCAGACAGGTACATTTACCTGCTCCAATGCGGTAATCAATCAGATCCAACATGCAGGCCTCTGGTCATTATCAGGAGGGATGCACTGCGGGATGCCGCTGGATTCTCCCCACCGGGAACGGCAGGGCTATGGCGGAGACGCATGGATTACGGCAAAAGCATGTATATATAATTTTGAAATGGAACGCTTCTACGCTGCATGGATGGACGATTTTGCTGATGCACAGGATGAAAACAGCGGATTTATCCCTCATACGGTGCCCTGCCAGGATGGCGGCGGCGGACCGGCATGGGGCAGTGCCTATATTGTGATCTCCTGGCTCTGTTATTGGTACTATGGAGATAAAAGGGTACTGGAGAGCCACTTTGGAAATATGAAACGCTGGATGGAATTTTTGAAAACAGGGCTTGAGGATGGGATCCTGGAAGGGGAGGGAGCAGATAAAGGCTGTCTGGGAGAATGGTCTACGCCGGGAGAGATCCTGATCCCGCCGAGATTTGTAAATACGTATATTTATGCATACGGGGCTGGCCTGATGGCAAAGATCGCGGAAGTCCTTGAAAAGACGGAAGATGCCGTAGCATACAGAAAAATCGAGAAAGATACGATCGAAGCATTCCGCAGGGAATTTTATGAAGAAGAGAATGGCTGCTACAGTATCGGCGCCCAGGGGACGGAAGCCTTTGCATATCAGATGGGGGCTGTGCATGATGAAGAGATTGAAAAGACAGCAGGATTTCTTGCAGGCCACATAGAAAAGGACTGCAATGGAAATCTGGATACCGGTATTTTCGGAACCCCCTGTCTTTTTGAAACTCTGATCGACACGGATTATGGGGATACGGCTTACCGTATGATTACAAGCGTTACCTATCCAAGCTATGGATACCTGTTATCAAAAGGCGCGACTACGCTGTGGGAATACTGGGAACCTGAATATGGATTTTATCAGGTGGCATCCTGCCATAACCAGCCCATGTTCGGCAGTATCAGCGGGTGCTTTTATGAGAAGCTGGCTGGGATCCGGCCTCTCGAAGCAGCAGGAAAACGTATGCTGATCGCCCCCAGGCCGATCGGAGACCTGCGGTTCGTATCCGCAAAGGCTGAGACAATGTATGGTACAGTAACCGTAGATTGGGAGAGATCAGATGTGGACTTCCATCTGTATGTATCCATTCCGTTCAACATGACGGCAGAAGTAGTGATTCCGATTTTATGGGACTGTCCCAGTGAGTACGAATTGGATGGGCAATGCATATCAGAAACCGGAAAAAAAGGGGCCTGTGTTAGGATTGGTTCCGGCAGCTACCGGTTCTGCATGGCAAAAAAAGAAGGAGGCAGATATGAAAACCAGGAGCGGTGATATACTGTCAGGGCCGGAATGGGCAAATGTGAGGGCTTTATATAAAGCATGCGGATATTCGGACGAGGAGCTTCATAAGCCTCTTATTGCGGTGGTAAACTCTTACAATACGGTCTGCCCCGGACACATGATACTGGAGCAGTTATCTAAACGGGTAAAGGAAGGAATCCAGGCGGGAGGAGGTACTCCTGTTGAGTTCGGAACGATCGGTGCATGCGACGGGATTGCTATGGGGCATGAAGGGATGCGTTATATCCTGCCGGCCAGGGAAATGATCGCAAACGATATTGAAGCCATGCTTTGGGCCCATCGGCTGGACGGCATGGTTTTGCTCGGAAGCTGTGATAAGATCATACCAGGCATGCTTATGGCGGCTATGAGAATCAATCTTCCTTCGATCGTCGTAAACGGAGGTCCGAGTCTTCCGGGACATATGACGAAAAATAATCCATATGGGGGGACTTATATTGACCATTCGATCATTCAGGAATCGGAAGGGGCGCTGAAAGCCGGACAGATCAGTGAAGAAGAATTTACATGGCTGGAAAATCATGCGGTGCCATCCATTGGCTCCTGCGCAATGCTAGGTACGGCCAATACGATGGGATGCCTTGCGGAAGCCATGGGAATGATGCTGCCGGGAACCTCAGCGATACCCGCGGTCTATAGCAAAAGATTGTCTGCCGCATATGATAGCGGCAGAGCCTTGATGGAACTGATACGGAAAAATATCCGTCCGAGAGACATTGTAACCAGACAGGCTCTGATCAACGCGATCCGTGTCAATTCTGCAATCGGAGGTTCTACAAATGCGGTGCTCCACCTGCTTGCGGTCGCATATGAAGGAGGGATTGACCTGGATATTTTTGAGTTTGGAGAGGCCGGCAGCGAGGTGCCGCATCTTGTGCCGCTGATCCCGTCGGGCGGATATACACTTTTAGATTTTTATGAGGCGGGAGGGCTCCCTGTTTTGATGAAAGAGATCGAAAGCCGGTTGTATACACAGGAAATGACCTGCACTGCAAGGACACTGGCAGAAAATCTGGAAGGAGTCACAAACAACAGACCAGAGATCATACATCATCTGGATGCCCCGGTGCATCAACGTGCCGGAATCGGAATCCTGCGGGGGAATCTGGCGCCGGACGGAGCTGTAACAAAGCCCTCCGCAATCCCGGAAAAAGCACTGTATTTCAGAGGAAAAGCAAAAATATTTGAAGGGGAAGAGGAAGCCCTTGCGGGAATCCGCAAAGGACAGGCGATGCCGGGAGATGTGATCGTGATCCGGAATGAAGGTCCGAAGGGGGGACCAGGCATGCCGGAGATGTATAAGGCGATGAAGCTTTTGGTGGGAATGGATTTGGGAAGCCAGGTATGTGTGATCACAGACGGACGGTTTTCCGGTTCTAACAATGGCTGCTTTGCAGGACATATCTGTCCGGAAGCGGCAGATGATGGTCCTATTGCTTATCTGGAGAATGGAGATGAGATCATTGTAGATATAAAGAATGGATCTATTGAAGCGTCTGTAGATTTTGAGGAGCGGCGCCGCAGAAAGAACACATATCAGCGCGCGGTACAGGGCTGCCTCTACCAGTATGCAAAAAATGTTTTATCCGCATCCCACGGAGCAGTCATTCCTGTGAGGGAACAGTAAAAGTACTGGCTGCAAACTTATTATACGAGGAGAAAATAGATGAATATTATTGATGTGCATGCACATTTGGGTGACGACTGTGTATTTGACCACCACATTTCGGAAGAAGATCTTCTGAGGGGATACCGAAAAACACCAGTTGACGGAGCAATCGTACAGCCATCGCTTCCCAGATTTTCGCTTAGAGCGAATCAGGAGATTCATGACAGGATCGCTGCATTTTGTGAATGTAAAAGCATGAAACTGTGGGGGATGGCGTCAATCTATCCGCATTTCACAGAAGAAGAGTACCGGAGAGAAGCATACCGCTGCATAAAGGAACTGGGATTTGTAGGATTAAAGATCACCCCGATCGGACATGCGGTCAATCCGGAATCAAAAGACGGTATGTTTGCGTTTTCAGTGGCAGATGAACTGGGTGTTCCTATGATGGTACACACAGGATCCGGCATTCCATTTTCGGATCCGATGAAAGTTTTAAAAGCTGCAAAAACATTTCCCAAGCTAAAGATCGTGCTTGCGCATGCAGGTATGGGAATGTTTACACATCAGGCAGTTTATGTGGCGGAGGTCTGTCCCAATGTATACCTGGAGCCAAGCTGGACAGGGATTTTTGATACAGGCGAGATATATAGAAAGGTTGGGGCAAGAAGAATGCTTTTTTCCTCGGATCATGTGAATAATGTTCCGGTTGAACTAAAAAAATATGAGTCAGTAATTCCTGCCCATGAGCTGGACTGGGTACTTGGAAAAACGGCCTGTGAAGTATTTGGTATATAATGGCTGTTGTCCCCGGAAAGAAAAGTTTATGTTATTGCTTTCTCAAAACATAAAAATAGAACGATGTATTTTGATTTTGGGCATAAACATTGAGCCTGACGATTTGGCAGACTTGAGAAAAAGTATT
>NZ_JBQIKP010000050.1:0-33711 GCF_056796775.1 Schaedlerella sp. | reverse complement strand
GTGCCGCTACGTCAGGATAATTGTTCATTATAAGATGATCATATAAACTATTAAGCGCATTTATACACAGTTTATCATCTCCATCCAGCAATACAATATAGATTCCACTTGCGGCTTTTATGCCTGTGTTTCTTGCCGCAGACAACCCTGCATTTTTCTGGTGAATTGTTCTGACATATCCATTCTCAGCGGCAAATACATCACATAGTTCTGCAGAACCATCTGTAGAACCGTCATCTACTAATATGATTTCACAGCTATCTGCATTTTGTTTTATAATGCTCTCGATTGATTCTTTCAGGTACTCTTTAACTTGATATATTGGTACAATAACAGAAAAAAATATATCTTCATAACTATAAGATTCTTTTTGCTCTTCCAATTTCCTTCAAACTCCTCTTCTGTTACCAATTCATGCCATATCCTTCGCTTTATCTGACTTATCAATAGCGAGGGATGAAAATAACAGGCATACAGTCACTGCCAATCCAGGATTGTAAAAATTAGAAAGCCCTTTGATTTCAAACAGTGTAAGACACACCCATAGTGCAAAATACAGGCTTTTAAACCCTTTTCCTACCTTACTTCCAGCTTTTCGTAATATAAAAAACCAAAAAACATATAAATATACTGTTCCTAACAATCCCATGAGCCATATATTGTTTGTGATTCCGGGGTCTGCATGATGATAGCCGACAGCATCTCCCATCACATTATGTCCTGTCCCAAACAAAAACTCCAGGGGACTATCCGGAAACTGCCAGTTGCTGTTATTCATCAAATGTCCAAATGATGTATATGATGCGGAACCCTTACCTAATTTACCTATAGCCAATAGATTTTGTTTGACCCAATTATAGACAAAGGGATTTGTTGTCTTCACAATACAAACGACTGCGATGGAAAATATTAATAAGCCAATAATATATTTTATACTTTGAAAATTTCTTTTAAAAAAATACGGCAATAAAATAATTGCACTAACCACAAACACAAATATGACTCCTGTAACAGAGTTAAAAAGAGGAACTAAAAACAAAATCGGCATTACCCAGAAATACTTCTTTTTATATTTTAATGCCATAAATAATGCCAATGCCGCAATTATACCGGTTCCCCACCCCAATGCATCCTGAAGATTATTAGAAAACGCATTATATCTTCTTGCATACTCCCATGCGGACATATTCAAGAAACTTCCGCCATCACCATTTGTCTTTGACATGAATTCAACTATTCTGGCCTTTATATCTGGAGAACTTACCATCAGTATTGTAAACACAGACTGAATGAGACCTGCCGCAATTATTGATTTTATCAATTCTAAATAATTATATCTGTATTTTTTGCAATATAGTGCTATATAAATTGCGCAAACAGGCAATTCTACCACAACCATAAAAGTACGATACAACTGTGTCACTTCATTTATTAAATTGATTTTTCCAGAAAGTATACACAAAAACATCAAAAACATAACATAGACCAACAGAATGCCATATCCTGCATAAAATGTCTTTGTAATTTCATCCTGAAAAGCTTTATTTACTGATACTCTGTATCTTAGCGCCAAGACCATCACAGTGTACATAAATAAAATATGAAAAAAATTAAGCCTTACAATAAGCGGCGGCGCAAAAATAAAAGCAAATAAATATAAAGTTAAATATACTTTCCCCAAATCATATTTATGATTACTTATCATTAACGTCATTTTTCTACCTTCTTTCATTTTTAAGCAGTACCCTGAAACAAAGAAAAAATCATTAGATGATAGGTGTACACTAATATTGTAATACTTACATTGAATACAGGAATCATCAAATCGAAACAATGTCCTATCACAACAGAAATGATTCCAAAGGCCTTCATAATATCAATAAAATCATTTCTAGTCTATGTATTCATATTATCGTATATTATAGTTCTCATTCACTTGCTCACTTGGAATTAATACTATATTCATGCGTTACTTTGTCATGCCATGATTAAATTTCCCGTATTGCTTTTTTTGACCATTTGTTAATTCGCATATTAGCTGACTTGATTCTTTTCTTTCCATCAATAATTCCGTTCATTCCAAAATTAATATTTTTTCAACATTTCCTCATTAATAATTTCTACTATGTGATTAGCATTGTACCTGTTATAGAATTCTTCCGCAGCTAATTCCTTTACTTTTTTATCTACAAACTGCCATCCATTCAAAATATTAATATAGTCTTCTATTTTGGTTGCATGCTTGAAAAGAGTTATATTGGAATTGTCACCAATACCTTCAAATGAAACATCTGTCCCGATTACGGGAGTTCCTGTCGTCAAAGTGTCAACTACTTTTACCTTCACGCCCGCTCCCTTTTTTAACGGTGCAATCAATGCTTGGCACTTTGCAATTTCATTTAATGGATTGTCTACATAACCTATCACCTTAAATCTTTTGTCACTTTCAATCTTGAGCTTGTTTTTTTCATCCATTCCTCCGCCTATCACAATATATTTGATTTTTGGAACAATGCGCTTTGAAACTTTATTAATAAACCATATCAGGCTTTCTATATTTTCCTTTCGATTCCAAGCCCCATAAAAGCAGAACAGATTAGCCTTTGTTTCAACCCCATCGTACTTAAAGCTTTTATCTGTCTTGAGATAGAAATTAACTGGTTGCGAATTGACATTATAATTCTTTTCAAGCAATTTGCAGTCTTTTTTGCTGAACGTAAAAATTCTGTCGCCGTGATTCAGTATTCTTGACTCTGTCTTTTTTATCAGATAAACATTAAACGGTATTTTTCTCCTGGAATACCGTTGATATATAATATCATGACACATAAATAACTTAAGTGGATGCTTCAAGAAAATGGAATAAATCATAACTTGAGAAAAATCAAAATATACTAAATCATACATATTGGAAATCTTTTGAATATATCTGACCAATTTTGAGTCATATCGTTTTGTAAAAAAAGGATGGTACGTAATATGCTTTATGCAATTAAGCATATTAGGTCTACACACTTTCAGTATATGAACGGTATCAGGAACCTCCATAGCATGTCCTGGATATTCAAATGATATCAACGACACGTCATAATCTGATCTCACAAGTTCTTCAATTACTCTTTTTGTATAATTTTGTCCTGCGGTCCTGCTACACGGAGGAAAAGCTGTAATCATTAATATGCTCTTCTTATTTTCCACATTCTCTTCCAATTTCACACCATCTTTCCTACTTCTTTCGGATTTTTTAAGAAAACTCGTATTTTGAACGTCTTGCTTATATCAAACACATCATTTTCTTTCTAAAAACATCTTCTGTAAGATGAGACTCAAAGAATCCTCTGCTATTCTTCCGTCTATCCACATACCATTTTGCATTTGAAAAATCTTTCTCATTTCCAATATTTATTTCTTTGTCAATATTCATCCCACATCCATACGTCTCAATAACATCCCACGTATCGCCTTTAATGTTATTTATTATAGGTAATCCTGACTCGAAGTAGTCAATGCTTTTCATGGTAAGCCCAATGCAGACACTATCTTTCATTATGTTCAATCCATAATGGCAAGAGTCAAATATCCTCTGCTTTTCT
Organism: Schaedlerella sp.; assembly: GCF_056796775.1. NCBI lineage: Bacteria > Bacillati > Bacillota > Clostridia > Lachnospirales > Lachnospiraceae > Schaedlerella > Schaedlerella sp. The sequence continues at coordinate 30,118 of NZ_JBQIKP010000050.1, read as the reverse complement.
TTTTTGTCATACACTGTACCTCTGAAATCAACTTTTGCTCCCGCTTCCTTGGCGATACTGCAGAGTTCATATTTCTTCTCTCCATTCCCAACAATAATCAGTTTTACAGGCCTAATCTTTCTGCACTTTTCTATTATTCTCCCTATTATATTGATGTCTATAATATTGTTAATAGAACCAAGGTAGCAAAGATTAATTTGATCATCCGGCAAATTTAGATGTGGTAGATATCCTATATTTTCACGCGCCAAATAAAGCGTTTCAACTTTTTTTCCATCAAGCACATGACCTAATACCCTTCTATATAAATTACACTCAGTTACTATCACATCAGCATATTTCAGATTCTCATCTCTAATCATCCTCCATACATAAAATGGAGGGGTGTGCTTTAATCCTCCCATCGGCATCGTTTCCGGCCACAAATCAATCAAATCTATGACAAGTTTTATATGGTCATATTTCTTTTTAATCTCTGCCGCATTTTTAACGAAACTATTCGGCGGAGCAAAAACCCACAAAATATCAATCTTTCGCTCATGCTCTTCCACCCATGAAAACATGTCTAGACTAAGCTGAGTATGACTATGCAGCCGTCTGATGCTAATATTTTTTTTATATGGTTCAGCGGTAAAAAATTTGAAGTTATCTTTCGTATCAAATCTTCGGCATTTTTCTATATGCCTGAAATCAGACATCAAGACCTCTACACTATGTCCTTGTTCCACCAACATTTTTAATAACAAATCGGCGCGATGTTCCCATGTGTCAAAACAGTCTATAATTGCAATGTTCATTAGTTGTCTCCCTAACCTGCCACAGAAATCCGGTCTGATTCTGTTTCAATAATTGATGATCGTAAGTCTACCTTCTGATAATCCATCCCTTCATACACTGACAACTTCTGAATATAGTATGAGTTGCCAAAGGCCTTCCTGAATATGCCCTGAACTTTTCCAAGCGGAACATGTTTGGCCGCAAAAGCAAAAAAATTCAGCAACTTAATTGTATAAGTCGGTTTATCTACTGTTATCGAAATCTCGTGGACTAATCGTGATGTAGAAGCATATCCTTTATTCTGCGGAAAAAACACTCCCCCACTATTACTAAGCACCAACAGGCTTACAAATTCACATAGATTTTCTATATAAAGCATGGATCTTCTATTATCCACATCCGGAAACACAGCTAGCTTTCTGGCTATCTTGCTTAATATCGGATAGTTACCTTTAGAGCCTCTGCCATAAATCATTGGAGGCCTCAGCACCGCAACATGGAAATCTTTGTCATCCAATTCCCGCACACCCTTATCCGCAAGCCATTTACTGTTTCCATAAAAATTCTGCGGTTCTGGTACTGTGTGTTCATCAATCCTTTCCGCTCCCCCATAAATAATCATAGAGGACATAAGGATAAACTGCTTAACCCCTGATGCCTTAGCTTTTTTGCAGCATTCAACTGCAAGATCTGTGTTCACTTCATAATACTTTTTCTGCTCTTCTACTGCAGCCTTTCCCACATCTGCATGAGCTATTCCCGCAACATGAAAAATGGTGTCATACCTACTGAAATCATATTCACGCCAGTTCCCATCCACCATATCGATGGTTGTGCATTCTATATTCGGATAGTAACTCTCACAGTAAGTCTTGAAAGACTCGCCAATATAAGAGCCTGCCCCTGCGATTAGAACACTTTTATGAGCATGTTTATCTATATGGAACTTCTTCTTATATCCATAATCTTCAAAACCAACATCTGCTGGATTAACAGATTTGATTGGACGATAACTGCTCCTACTTCCTGTACCACCTTCAACTATACCATCATGCTTCAGTACACTTTCTATCGTCCCAAAGAAGCACTTACAGTCAGTCACGAAGGACAGAGAGCTTACATACTCCCCATCAATCCTTGCCTTCTCAACTATCTCCAGTTCATCCCTACCTCTTATCTGCGCAAGCCCTGTGAGTCCTGGCAATACACTATTTGCACCGTACTTATCGCGTTCAGCCACTAAATCATCCTGGTTCCAAAGTGCCGGCCTTGGACCTATTACTGACATCCGTTTTCTAAATATATCCCAGATTTGGGGAAGTTCGTCTAAAGAACTTGCCCTCAGCACCTTTCCGACCTTTGTGATGTACTTCTCTGGATTTTCCAACTGATGCGTCGGTACATTGTGGGGCGTATTCATTTTCATACTTCTGAACTTATGAATCAGTATATAGTGTTTATCCTTCCCTATCCTTTTCTGTGTGAAGAATACTGGACCTGGATCATCAATATACACAGCTAAACTAATCACTCCAAACACCGGAATTAAGACTACTAACCCAATGAATGAGAGTATCTGATCTAAAAATGGTTTAACCACCCGTTCATAAGTTGTCCGGGTTGCTTTGTTCTCATGTACGGAACTTGCCGCTTTCTCATCTCCGGGACGCGCACAATCGTAAGTTTCTATATATGGATTATCATCATCAATATCCGTCGGCTCGGTTCTTTTCTTCGCAACAGCTTTCATGATACCGTATGTTGCAGCCACTCCTGTTCCAGCAATAAGGAAATTTCTAATTACTTTTCCCATAACGATTGATAGCCCTTTCTAATCCCTACCCAAAATATTTATAGAGTGGATAAAACATGATTTATCTAGATAATGCTTATTCCCAACATACCCTACAACTATTTCTGTATAAACATCTATATATGATCCATGATCTGCATTAATCTTCAATCATCAAAATAAAAATGTGCATAATCATTCCATTTTTCCATTTCAATCAAAACAAGACCTCACGATCTCAATAATCCGCTCCTGCTCCTCCCCCGTCATCTTAATATCCGACGGCAGACACAGCCCTCTCTCAAAACAATCCTTCGCCACATCGCACCGCACCCAGAACTCCTCCCGGTCAAATTCCGCATACTCCCTCTTAGACCCATCCAGCGTGATCTGATCAAATTCCCGAAATACCGGCTGCATACTCATCGGCTTATACACCGGCCTGCTCTCCACATTAAACGCTTCCAGCGCGTCATAGATCTCCATCGGCGATGCCGTCCCGTGCTGGTTCGTGTAGGTATACTCCCGCTCCGACCTGGTTTCCTTGAACTGAATATTGCTCTCGCAAGTCATACAGGACATCCAATAATTCGGCTCCGTCCCCTCGCCCACCGGGTTCATATACATGATATCCCCGTCCAGCTCCTCCAGATATCTCTCATAAATCGCCCGTTTCTTCGCGATATGTTCCTCCAGATGCCGGAACTGTCCAAGGATCAGCCCCGCAACGAGATCGCTCATCCGGCAGTCATCCCCCAGCTCCTCGTGCTGGCTCCATGGCGCCGCGGCTCTGGAATGGGATGCCCGGCTTCTCGCCTTTTTGGCGCTGTAATCATCATTCGTAAGAAGCATCCCGCCAACAGACCCCGTAATGATCTTATCGCTGCCGAAGCTCAGGATTCCATAGTCGCCAAATGCCCCTGTCTGCTTTCCGCAAACCTTTGCTCCCAGAGATTCTGACGCGTCCTCAATGAGTAACGCGCCGTGGGCCTCGCAGATTTCCTGAATCCTCAGGATCTGTCCGGGAAATCCATACGCATGGTTCATCATAACGAGTTTCACGTCAGGATACCGCTGAAACGCGATCTCCAGCACTTCCGGGTCCATGGACCAGTCCTCGTCTGAAGCGTCCACAAAGACTGGCTCCCCGCCCTCAAAGAGAATGGCGTCTGCCATGGTAGAGGATGCAAAATCGGAGCAGAACACTCGCTTTCCGTGCAATGCCCCCGCCTTTCCGAGACCGCCGGCAGCGGAGATTGTCGATGTGCTGCCATAGATCCGTTCCGCGGCGAGCTTTACCGCCATGTGCATTGCCGCAGTGCCGGAACTGAGTGCCACCGCATGTTTTACGCCAATGTATTCTGACGCTTCCTTTTCCAGCCTGGCGATGTTTCTGCCTGCGAAACCCTCGTCAAATGCTTTGTCTATAAACGTTTTTTCCTCATTGTGCATGGTAGGCGACGCAAGCATGACCCGCCTCTCGAATTTTCCTTTATTCTTAAAAATGCCTTTGAATCTGGGCTGTTCCCTGATACACCTTGCCGCAATGTCTGTCATTTTCGCTCCTTTTCATTTCATATATGCACATAATAATGAAGGGGTTGCCGGAAATTCCCGCAGCCCCTTTACAAATTAATCTTATTCTATTCATCTGATGATCTTTCCTTTTCCCCTTTTGGGCATAGCTTCGCCATCCGTGCCATAAGCTTCCTTTTCCTCATTCATACAAAACCTTCTGATTTTTGGGCAGGCTTCGCCACCCGCAGGTTTGATGAATCCTTTCCGGAATCTCATCCCACGCTCCGATTGCGCGCTATGACCAGAATCAGGGGTGGGGTAACGTATACAGCGACTACCCGTCCGTCATCATCTTTTCAAATCAAAGCATTCTAAACTAACGCATGATTTTTCTCCTTTATTCTACTGACTCCTGATGAATCCATGGATGTCTGATCACATGATCCCCGCTCCGAAGAAACCTGTATGAAATGGTGCCCGAAAGGAACCTCTTATCTCTGCTTCTTCGCCCCCATCATCATATTCCGGAGGTTTTCCAGATTCACTTCTGTCCCGTCATGCAGGACCATGGGCGCGTCGCTGTCATCGGGGAACCAGTACCGTTTCGGCTTGAGTTCAAATCCCGCCCTTACGGCACGTCCGTTGATCTTGATGTCCAGATACGCTTTCCGGTCATGGGCGTTTACCTTGGCGATGCGGTTCTGGTATTCCTTCAGCGGCCCTTTCATGACAACATATTTCCCGCCTTCCCGGTATCCGTAGGACATCCACAGAACGCCTTCCGAGGGAATCCGGAGCGCTGCCGCTGATTCTTCCCCATGGTTATTTTTGCATATCCCGGCTCTTTGCGTATCCTCTCTGCATGTACCGTCTTTTCCTTTCGCATCCCCGCCTGCTTCCTGATCCGTATCCTCATTTCCGCAGGCCAGAAGAAAATCTAAAAATGCCCTCTCATCTTCTTTCAGATTCATCCGGATATATTGGTATTCATTGACCTCATCCGCTCTCTCAGCGGCATCGCCGCCGGAAATCTTCTTTTCACTGATACGCAGCTCCTTGATGAAGGACGATACGTCCCTCCGATGCTCTTCAATAAAGTGATGGAGCTCCTCCGGCTCCATATCAGAACGGACAAATAGATATCCCGGAAAAAGCGCCCGGATCTCTGTCTCTTTCCTATCGTGCCTCCACAGCTCAATGCAGGGATAAAATACAGTGCCCCTCCCCTCCGGAAGGGATTTTTTCAATACCGCTGTCACTTCCCGCTGCTTCAATGTCTGCGTGTAGAGAACACAGTAATGAAATTGATGTTCCTTGTCATTTTGCTTCATTGATCATCGTCCTAAATCATGGATTTTGCTTTTTGTCTGCCGAGGTAGCCTATGTTTTGAATCGCAGATTACAACCATCTGCGAGAAAGCGTTGAAAAGCCCATGAAAACAGGATTCATGAAAAGCAGACCGATTTATCAAACCACTTTATCACCTTAAAAATCACCTTATTTCTTCTAACTATAAGACTTTCAAGAGCTAAACAAGATAATTTAAATACCTTTTGTATAAAGAAAATCTGTATATAGCAAATTTACTGTATTATTATGCCTTCCTGACTGAAGCGATATGATGCTCCGGGAAAAAATGGGTGTTGACAAATCTATCTGTTGGGTGTATTGTAACAGATGTCGAGATATACTATGAAGTTTTTCGTAGATGGTTGTAATCTGCGAAGAATTTGTCAATATTATTTTTCTGTATTTCCCGGAAATTCCTCCTCTTTCCATAAGTCATATTACAGATATCACAATTCTTTTACACCCTTTTTGGTTACTGTGCATACAGTGTCGCACACCTGCCACAGGGCATCCGACCTATAAAACAGCCGTTTCAGGCATTAAGCCCTTTGCCATCGGGCAAATTTCAATGATCTGGATATGTAACTGACACTTTACAAATCCAATATTCCGTGTCATACTTAGTAGCTGTAGGAACGATGGAATTGCAGTGAACACATATAGGAACAGCAGAACTATAAAACCGCAGTTCACAGTTTTTCTTCCGTGAACCGCGGCATAGTAAGAAGCTGTATATAAATACAGCCCCTCTGCACATTATTTACATATTTATGGAGTGATCATTTATGAAGCATATTATCATATTCTTTTTGAAGCCTTTGTCATTTCTTCCGGCCCTTGCCATGATGTACGTCATCTACGGCTTTTCCGCTCAGGACGCCGGTGCTTCGAGCAATCTGAGCTATCAGGTCAGTTATAAGATTGTGGAGATTGGAAATGAAATCCTGGATAAAGGACTGGATGAGACACAGATTGCGGATTATGCAGACCAGATCGGATATCCGGTCCGGAAGCTGGCGCATATGACGGAATATTTTCTGCTGGCCGTTGCGGTTTCCTTTCCGTTCTATGTATACGGGCTGCGGGGATTCCCGCTGATGCTGGTGGCCGGGTTCATCTGCGTCGCTTTCGCGGCAGGAGACGAATACCACCAGTCCTTTGTCGCCGGACGCGGCCCCTCGGTAAAGGATGTGGGCATCGACAGCATCGGCGCTTTTTTCGGGATCATGACCGTTCAGATCATCTGCTGGGTCTTTCTGGCCCCGGCCCGCTCTGCCAGAAGGCAGGAGGAATTTGCCTACCGGAAGCGGGCCAGACGGGAAGAGGCACAGCGGCGGCGTGAAACCATACGCCGGCAGGAGGCAGCGCGGCGCAGACGATCCCGGTATTAGGAACCAAAATAGTAAGTGATTTTTGCGCAATTCCTTAGGAACTGGCACAAAATAACTTCCCGATAGTCCGCAGGATTTCTCTTCAGGAGTGCTACCAAAAAATCAGGCGCATAGCGGGCTATGTAACTGATTTTTTGGTAGTGCTCCAGGAGAGAAAGACAAGGAATATGGGAAGTTATTTGGGGACAGTTCCTTAGCATAGACAAACGAAAACATCCGCTTTCCTTCCGCAGCTTTCATGCTGTCATATCGGAAAGCGGACGTTTTTATTTCTTCATCCAAAAGATGTACCTGTTTTTCTGCTGACTGTTTTTGTATCTACTTTTTTCCTGTACTCGGAAAAATCAACATCCACATAGGTTAGAATTCCTTTTGAAAAATCGACGATCTCCGTATCTAGCTGTACCTTTTCTATCGCTGTATCATGGTCTGATGGAATTGGAATCTCTTCTTTCTGATCTTCCATGGAGATTCCAGACAGCCCGATCGCATCCCTTGCCATTTCATATGATTCCTCCAATGATAATTTCCATTTTCTCAGTATCATCTTTGCCAGATTTTCATTGACTTCCTTGTGCCTTGGAACCTTTTCTGTTTCATTCCCACGTCTATATATATCATGATTTCGACCATGTCTCTCAAAGACAAAACCCGCTGCTTCTAATTTTTTATCAAGTCTCTTTGCTTCATTAGCGTTCCTCTCTTTTTTGTTATTATTACACACTAATTACACAATCGCCAATCAATTTTATATTGTATGACCCAGACCCTTTGAATCACTATTTTACTTTCTTCATCCTGCTGGCCTTCATCACCGCGTCGTCCCCATATTTTTTCCTGATCTGATTCATCGCCGCATTCAGCCTCTGCCGCTTTTCATCCATAGGCTTTTGCGGCTCCAGGTCAAAGATGGACATCTGCTCCGGTTCCCCCGCGTCCACCAGCTTTGCCGTACGGATCCCTAAGAGACGCACCGGTTCCCCGGTCCATGCCTCCTGAAACAGCCTGCATGCGGTATCCAGCAAGACCTGTTCGTCGCTGGTAGGCTTCGAAAGCTGGGTCTGATGGGATATGGACTGAAAATCATGATATTTAATCTCCATGCTGACCATGTTGGCCTTCTGCCCGGCTTTGCGCAATCTCCTTCCCACACTCTCCGCCAGTCCGGCAAACACTTCCCTGACCTCCTCATAGGTGGCCGCATCCTCCGCCAATGTAGTAGAATTTCCGATTCCCTTGGCTTCCGCCTGCTCCCACTGAACAGGCGAATGGTCGATGCCGTTGGCAAACTCCCACAGCATTTTCCCGTGGCTTTTCAGGTGCAGTTCGATCAGACTTAAGTCTGCGTTCGCCAAGTCTCCGATGGTATTGATCTCCAGTTTTTTCAGTGCCTCCACGCTGGAGCGCCCCGCCATAAATAATTCTCCCAGAGGCAGAGGCCACATTTTCACGGGCACTTCTCTTAAAAACAGTGTATGTACCTTGTCCGGCTTTTCAAAATCCGAGGCCATCTTTGCCAGCAGCTTGTTCTCCGAGATTCCGATATTGACCGTAAAGCCGAACCGCTCCCGGATCCCGTTTTTCATCAGAAACGCGGCATCCAGCGGGGAAGGAAACCGATCCGCAATGTCCGTAAAATCCAGGTAGCATTCGTCCACGCTGACCTGCTCAATCTTCGTGGTAAATCCTCTCAGATATTCCATAAGCTTCTGGCTTTTTTCCCGGTACATCCTGTGGTTTGGCGGCTCCATCGCCAGATTGGGGCACTTGCGGAATGCGTTCACCACAGGCTCCCCGGTACGGATGCCGTATTTTTTGGCAGAGATGGACTTGGCCAGGACCACGCCGTGGCGGGATTTCTTGTCTCCGCCGATGATAGACGGGATCTCCCGCAGATCCACTTTTGCTCCGTTCTTCAATTGTTCTACCGCCGTCCAGCTTAAATAGGCGGAATTCACATCTATATGAAAAATCACTGGTGACATGGCATAATTCGATTCCCTTCAAAATGATCTGTACGCCCCGTGTTAAACTTTTTCCTTTTTTTCGATCTCACCCTTCCCATCCGCGCCTCCTGTCATGATGTTTACCCGCTCTTCCTTCACAAACACCGATTGATACTGCTCCAGCCCGAACCTGCGGACGAACAGTTCACACTTACAGAGAAACAGGTAATAGGGATTCACCCCTTCCCCGAACAGCCCTTCAAAATTTCCCTGGCCCTTGGAGATCACCACATCGGCATCCAGAAGGAGCCGCCTTGTCTGTCTGCTGAACCGCTTGAGGACCGTGCCCGGCGCCCCGTTGTCATTTCCCACACAGGGCACCAGATCTGTCAGCCCCACCTCCCGCGCATCTTCCATGGTGGCGTCATTGATCACGTCATTTCCTCTGACGATCGCCGCAATCTGCAGGTTTGGATAGCTTTCCTTCAAAAAACGGATCAACACCTTGTCCAATACGATCTCCCCGCAGTTGTCGGTCAGATAGACCAGCCGTTTCGCCTTTCTCAGATCCTGCTGAAATGCCTGGTACTCCTCCTGGGGAACCGTCTCCAGGGCCGCCTTTTCCAGCAGCGCTTCAAAGGTCTGCTCCGTAACATGCTCCACGGCGGAAAAGTCGATATAATTTGCCGCGCAGACATACTTGATGCTCTCCTCTACCGGATCCTCCGATTCCCGGATCCGTCCCACCAGTTCCTTTTCCTTTGCCAGAAGCAGCTGGTTATACTGATGCTTGATCTCCGTATAATCCTCAGATTCTCCCCAGAAGTCCTCATACAGCCGGCCGATCTGCTCCGCAAGCCACGGCGAAGACTCCGCGCGGCCGTGCCTGTAGAGGATTTCCAGTACCCGATGCATGTAGTCGGATTTTTTATGTTCATCGGAAAACGGCCGGATCAGCTTTTCCTGCTTGTCGATCATACAGGCGATACACATGGAATTTGCTTGCATTTTTTATTACCTCCATACCTTCACAATGCACAAATGCTTCTTTCCTGTATTTTACTCCAAATCCGACAAAAAATCATCTATTTCTTTTCCCCGTTCCATCTGATGTCTCAGCTTCCGGTTTTTTACGCTGTCAAAAATGATGGAAAAATCGTAATCCTCCGGATACAGCTTCTCCGCCGGCACATGGAGCTTGATCCGCTTTTGATTGATCCAGATCTTTTTATCCCGGAGCTGCACCCGCAGGACCCCCTTTTCGTTCATCGGCTGGCATATGATCCCGATCTTTTTATCCGGGTACACCATCACACTGTCGCCTCTCTGAAATTCCCTGCCCTTGGGCTGTGCCGCTCCCTGCGGCTTTCTCCTGCGGATTCCCGGCGTATGGACCTTTTCCAGCCGGTTCTTAGCCGCCGCCAGTTCCAGGTTTTGCGGAATCTCCCGGCTCCCATAAGCAGCCTCCATAGCGGTTTTCAGCATGTCCCCGGGCATGCCCATCCGCCCCGCGATATAGAACGCGCAGCTTTCCCCCGCCTCTCCGATGACCAGCTGATAAAGGGGCCTTAAGCTGTCCCGGTCAAAGGTCATCCTGGCGTTTACGATCTCTTCTCTCTGATCCGCGTACTGCTTGACCTCCGGGTAATGGGTCGTGACCAGAAACAGCGCGCCGCTTTTTCGCAGCTCCTCCAGGATCGCGACGGCGATTCCCATGCCCTCCGCCGGATCTGTGCCGGAACCCAGCTCATCCATGACCACAAGACTGTCCTGATCCACCCGTTTCAAAATATCCAGTACATTTGCGATGTGGGCGGAAAAGGTGGAAAGATTTTCAGACAGGTTCTGCCCGTCCCCGATATCACACAGGAAATTGCTGTTCATGCAGATCTCCGCCTCCCGGCAGGCCGTGTGCAGACCGCATTGGGCCATCATACAGTTCAATGCCACCGTCTTGATGGCAACCGTCTTCCCGCCTGTGTTGGGCCCTGTAATGACGATCCCCCGGTATCCTTTCCCAATCTCAAACTGGAGCGGCACGCATTCCTCCCGGTCCATCAGCGGATGCCGCACGTCCTGAAAAGCCATGTAACGCTCCGTATTGATCTCCGGCTCTGTACCGCCGTATTCCAGGCTCAGCCTGCCCTTCGAAAAAATGTAATCCAGCTTTTCCATCGTGCGGATATCCTGCTCCAGCACCTCAGCCTGGTCAGCGATCATGGCAGAAAGCTCGTACAGGATCCGGCGTTCCTCATTTTCCGCATAGACACAGAGAAGCTGAAGCGCTTCATAAAAACGTCCCACAGAAACAGGCTCGATGAACAAGGTGCTTCCCGTGGAGGATTTATCGATCACATTTCCCTGGATCTTGTACTTATATTCTTTTTTCACCGGAATGCACAGATGCCCGTTCCGAATGGTGCTGAAATGATCCGAAAGGCATTCCTTATTTGCGCGCATGACCGCATCTGCCTTCTCCCGCATTCCTCTCTCGTTGGTTTCAATTTCATTCCGGAAGGATTTCAGCAATTTGGACGCATTGTCGTCCACCCTGCCATTCCGGATCTGGAGCCCGATCAGTTCCTTCACATCCTCAAGGCCGTCCAGGTTTTCTTCATAATATGCCAGCGAGATCTCCCACTGCTTCGCCCGGTTCAGGTAGCTTTTCAGCCGGACAACAGCGGCCAGAGCCTGCTCGGCCTCCTCCAGCTGTGTGATAGACAGACAGTCGCCCTTTACTGCCGCCTGAACCGATTCCCGGATCCCTTCCAGAGAGACCAGCGGCGGATTTCCATGGATCTCGATCAGCTTTCTGGCCTCGCTGGTTTCTCTCAGCCTTGCCCGCAGTTCGCTCTCGGACAGGAAGGGCTGTGTAGTTTGGATCATTTCCTTTGCCCGTTCAGTAAGGGCCAGCCCGGCCCACCAGTGTTTGATCCTGTCAAATTCCAGGATTTCTTCTATATTTGTCATTTTCTGATTCAACCTTTCTTTTTTATTCTCTTCATGTTTGATTCCCGCAAGGCAGAAAAGCCAGGCGGATATGCCTGCATGTAGATCCGGTAACTGCCGGGACAGACTGAGACCATGGATTTCCTAAAAAAGAACTGTTCTGAAAGCAACAAAAAAGTATGACAAATACAGCCATACTTTCCCTATCCTATCTGATCGCAATAAGACAGTCAAATCCTGGTGTATGCAGTATTCTGTAAGGCAGAAACAACCGGCATGCAGTTATGCCGAAAAGGGTATCCAAATAAAACACGACGCTTCCCGTGCTTACCCCTTTTTCATTCAGTTGTTTTTTGTCATTACAGAACGACTAACATCCACACACCTGCCTTCTTTTTATGATGGGTTTATCTTAACCTGATATCGAATGCTTGTCAATACCTGTTTTTATTTATCTGCAAACTATGCTGAGTGGTTATTTCCATTCCGCATGTATTCTATCCTACATAGCCATTATGCAGCCTGTGAAAGAACCATTCTCATAAAAATCCCGCATTGTCTTTTCACTCTTGAAATACCGAATCCAGAAAATCTCGTAAAGTATTTTCAATACAAAGGAGGCCGCCAGACACCAAGACCACTCTAACCAGGAATTGATGTTGAAGTCGGAAAAATCGGGAGCATCAGCATAAAGAGATAAATCAGGCCTACATAAGAAAATCCAAAACGCATATTTAAACCATCCCTCCCTAAAGAACCTCTACCATACACCTATGCTTTTTATCTTCCTTCTGATATGCGATTCTGACAGCCAGGATCCTTCCCGTATACTGCCGTTCTTCCCCCAGTCTCCCCTGAAACTTCAGGGCATACCCGAGGTCCTTGATCTGCCGGATCGCTTCTTCGGCAGAATGATCTGCCTTCAATTCCAGATGCAAAACAGCTGGAGCGGCGTTTTACTGTTCAAATAAATACCTATATGCCTGCACGCACCTTCAATTACCTGTTTATACCACTGCTTCCACCAGAACTTTGTTTCTGGGCTGTCATTCCATGGGCTATACGCCTTATGCCCAGCCTCTGCTGTCAATTTCCGTTTCAAAAAACACCCGAATTTTATGTCTATAACAGTTACTGAGGTTTTCTTATCAACTGTTTTCTCGTTCTGAATACTTATAATAATTGTACTACAGACCTGATTCAAAGTCATTGAATTTTTATAGAAAAAGAACAAAGCGTTTCGCAATCGAAAAAAAAGGACCCCCCGATCACTCTCGGGAAGTCCCAAATATGCAGTCCATTACATATGGCTTACGGACAATTATTCAGCTTCTTCTGTGTCTTCAGTTCCTTCTGCATCCTCAGTTCCTTCTGTGTCTTCAGTTCCTTCTGCATCCTCAGTTCCTTCTGTGTCCTCAGTTCCTTCTGTATCTGCTCCTCCTTCTGTAATATCCGCATACATAAAATGCCAGTATCCATACGGTGAATGCCAGGAGCCTGTGATCTTGTCGCTCTGCAGCCAGAAGTCATTGTAGTAAGCTACCGGAACGCATCCAGTTTCTTCCATAAGGATATCCTCTGCCTCATGAAGTGCAGTGGAACGCTCTACCGGATCAAGTGTAGTTCTGGAAAGCTCCATAGCAGCATCATAATCTGCGTTGTTGAACTTACCGTCGTTGTTTCCGTTTGTAGAATACAGCAGGTCTAACATATTGGAAGGATCGCTGTAGTCGCCAACCCATCCGTTACGGGAAGCATCATAATCTCCGTTACGACGCATCGGTGTAAAGCTTGCCCACTCTACGATATCAACCTTAAGGTCAACGCCTAACTCTGCCCATGCTTCCTGCAGATACTCAGCAACTACCTTGTGGTAACCTGTGTCATTGGTGGAGTAGGTGATGGACGGAAGTCCTTCCCCATTCTCATAGCCAGCTTCTTTCAGAAGCTTCTTCGCCTCTTCCAGGTTTGCTTCATGGTTGCTGATGTCAATATATGGCTGTCCGCCGTTTGCATTTTCCATAAATTCCTTGCCGTCTGTGTCAATCCAGCCAGGTCCCATGAAGTTGCTTGCCGGTGAATAGGTTCCCTGCATCAGTGTATTCGCAACATAATCACGGTCGATTGCAAGGCTCAGAGCCTTACGAACGTTCTTATCTGTGAACGGCTCTCTGTTCAGGTTCAGGCTCAGATAATAGGTTCCGATGATCGGATCTACATAGTAATCATCATTGCCTTCCAGAGACGGGATTTCCTCGGTCGGAACGTCCTTGATCATCAGAACTTCGCCTGTCTGGTATGCGCTGTAGGATGCGTTCGCATCTTCAATCAGGTTGAACTTGATACCGTCCAGCTTGATTGCATCTGCATTCCAGTAATTCGGGTTTTTGCTCATCAGGATGTGTGATCCCGGAACCCACTCGGATACATAGAATGATCCGTTAGAAATATAAGTCTCTGCTGAAGTTGCCCATCCGTCGCCGTTTGCTTCGATGGTTGCTTCCTGTACCGGGCTCAATGTAGCAAATGCCGCAAGGCTGCCGAAATAGGTACATGGAGAACTTAAAGTAACAACCAGTGTCTTGTCGTCCTCTGCTTTTACCTGAAGCGCGTCCAGTTCGCCTTCAATCGCTTTGTCATAGCCTTCTACCATACCCAATACGGTTTCCGCATAAGGAGCCGCAACCTCCGGGTCACACACACGCTTCCAGCTGTAAACAAAGTCATTTGCTGTCAGGTCGGAACCGTCAGACCATTTCAGGCCGTCTCTTAAATGGAAGGTCCATGTCAGGCCGTCTTCACTTGTATCCCAGCTTTCTGCCTGTCCCTCTGTAAGCTGTCCGTCCTCACCAACGGTCAGCAGACACTCGAAGGAGTGCAGCAGCATGTTTCCGCCGTCTACCGCGCTGTTCAGCGCCGGGTCAATGGTCTCCGGGTCAGGTCCGATCTGTACGGACAGGATCTTCTCTTCGGAACCCCCGCCGGCATTATCGGTATCTTCCGTACCATTCTGGGATGAACTATTATCCCCCCCCTGGTTATTGCCGCCTCCGCAGGCTGCCAGGCTGAAAGCCATTGTAGTCGCCAGTAATAAAGCGATTACTTTCTTTTTCATTTGATTTCCTCCTTTTTTTACTTTGAGCGCTTCCGGCACAGCCGGGCACTCTGTTTTCTATAAACAATACGGACGCATTTTCCTGCATCTATATATGTTTATCCTCACTTACGCGCCGAGCCTCAAATCTCTACTCCAAACGGTCAATATGATGACAGGCAGAAAAATGTCCTCTGTCCACCTCACGCCATACAGGAGCCTCATGGGCACAGCGCTCATCCGCATACGGACACCTGGTACGGAACCGGCAGCCGGACGGCGGATTCAAGGGACTCGGCACGTCGCCCTGAAGGGCGATACGCTTGCTCTCCTTCGCGATCTTCGGGTCTGCAATGGGGATCGCGGAGATCAGGCTCTTGGTGTACGGATGCAAAGGACGGGTGATCAGCTCGTAGCTGTCCGCCAGCTCCACCATCCGGCCAAGATACATGACGCCGATCCGGTTGGAAATATGCTTCACCGCGGAAAGGTCATGTGCAATGAACAGGTAGGTCAGCCCCATCTCCTCCTGCAGGTCCTCAAACATGTTGATCACCTGTGCCTGGATGGACACGTCCAACGCCGAGATCGGCTCGTCGCAGACGATAAACTCCGGCCGCACCGCAAGGGCTCTCGCGATCCCCACACGCTGTCTCTGTCCGCCGGAAAACTCATGAGGATACCGGTTGGCATGCTCGGAGTTTAGTCCTACTCTTCGGAGCATTTCTATAATGATATCATAACGTTCCTGTTTATTTGCCGCCATCTTGTGGACGTCGATCGCCTCGCCGACGATGTCTCCCACCGTCATACGCGGATCAAGGCTCGCATAGGGATCCTGGAATACGATCTGCATCCGCTTCCGGTAGGGAAGCATGTCCACAAACTGCTTTTTCTCCACATCAAAGATCACTTCATTATCGTAAACAAACCTGCCCCCGGTGGGCTCATACAGCCGAAGCAGCGTACGTCCGGTGGTGGTCTTGCCGCAGCCGGATTCCCCTACCAGCCCCAGGGTTTCGCCCCTGCCGATGGTAAAGGACACGTCATCTACGGCCTGAATATATTTTTTGTTTTTCCCAAAGCCTCCTGCCGGGAAATACTGCTGTAAATGTTCTACCTGTATGAAGCTGTTCTGTTTCTCGCTCATTTTGCAGCTCCTTTCTCCATTTCCTCCTTCTGGTTCAGCCAGCACTGGGTATAATGAACCCTGTCAAAGTTAGTAACCGGAGGCATCTCCCGCAGGCAGATCTTCATGCACGCCTCGCACCGGGGCGCAAAGGGACATCCCTTGGGAGGATTGAGCATGTCAACCGGAGTACCTTCGATGGGAATCAGCCTTTCATGCTCTTTCGCGTCAATTCTCGGAATGGAGCGGATCAGCCCCTTCGTATACTGGTGCTTCGGATTGTAGAAAATGTCCTCCGTCGTACCGTACTCAATCACCTTTCCCGCATACATAACCGCGATACGCTCGCACATGCTGGCTACCACGCCCAGGTCATGAGTGATCATAATGATCGCCATGCCAAGCTTATCCTTTAATTCCATCATCAGTTCCAATATCTGCGCCTGAATGGTCACGTCCAGAGCCGTGGTGGGCTCATCCGCGATCAAGAGCTTTGGCTCGCAGGCAAGCGCAATCGCGATCATCACACGCTGCCTCATACCGCCGGAAAGCTCATGGGGATACTGCTTCAGGCGCTTCTCCGGCTCATTGATCCCAACCAGCTCCAGAAGCTCCTTTGCTCGCTCTTTTGCCTGCGCCTTCGTCTTATCCGTATGAAGCAGGACTGCCTCCATGATCTGGTTGCCGATGGTGTACACAGGATTTAAGCTGGTCATGGGGTCCTGGAAAATAATGGAGATTTCATTTCCGCGGATCTTGCGCATCTCCTTGTCTGTCATCTCTTCCACCTGATGGCCGTTGAAATACAGGCTTCCCCCGATCAGCTTGCCGGGATAGGCCGTCAGCCCCATCAGGCTGTATGCCGTTACGGATTTGCCGGAGCCGCTTTCGCCTACGATCCCCAGCACTTCTCCCTCTCTCAAATGAATGGACACATCATTCAGCGCTTTCACTTCTCCTGCAGGTGTGAAAAAGGAAAGCCGTTCATTTTTTATATCTACAAGATATTCTGACATATATTCCTCATTTCTGCATAGCTTAGGCTATGCTGCTTTTCCTAATTCTTCTATATAAGACCGCCGGTCCCGGCAATTGCCTGATCAGGCCGCCGTGCCCGGACGGAACAGATGTCTGTTCCTAATTCTTTAACTTCGGGTCAAACGCATCCCGAAGTCCGTCACCCAGCAGGTTGAAACTCAGGATGATCAAACTGATCAAAATTGCAGGAATAAACAACAGGTACGGATACGTATTCATACCGTTGATCGCGTCGCTCGCAAGACTTCCGAGGGACGGCAGCGGAACCGCCACACCCATTCCAAGGAAGCTCAGGAAACTCTCCGTAAAAATCGAAGAAGGAATCTGCAGCGTCGTAGTTACGATCAATGTTCCGATACAGTTTGTCAGCAAATGCTTCTTAATGATCTTGCCGTTGCCCACACCCAGTGCCCTGGCTGCCGTTACGTACTCGCTCTCTTTGAGCATCAGCACCTGGCTTCTGACCATTCGTGCCATACCAACCCAGTACAGCAGGGCAAATACCACGAAAATACTGATCAGGTTCTCGCCTACGATCCCGACCCAGCTAAAGCCCGGCACATCCTTAAGACGGCTTAAGGGATCCTTCAATGCAAAGGACAGAAGTACAATCAGCAGAATATCCGGGATCGTATAGATGATATCGACAATCCGCATCATCACGAGGTCTACCCATCCTCCGAAAAATGCGGCGATCGATCCGTAAGCAGAACCGATGATCAGGATGATGCCTGTGGCGATCAGCCCTACCAGAAGGGATATGCGGCTCCCCATCATCACACGGATGGCATAGTCGCGGCCCAGTTTATCGGTTCCGAACACATGGGGAAATACCTTCTCCCCGGCATCGATCCTTGCCTGCTCATCCGCCGAATACTCCATGGGGGCCAGATTGTTGCCTCCCTTGATCTGATCCTTATAAGAATAAGGATAAAACGAAGGAACGATAAATGAGAAAATCAATACAAGTATTACAACCACGATACTTGTCATTGCTACTTTATTTTTTACAAGGCGGCGTCCGCCGTCCTTCCAGAAGCTCACACTTTCCCGCATGATGACCTGGCTTTGCTTCTCTTCTTCTGTTGCAGGCAGGAAATCCTCAGGATTAAGTTTCAGTTGAAAGCTGACCGGATTCTCTTTCATGATCACTGCACTCCTTACTTTAGTTTAATTCTCGGGTCTACAATCTTATATACGATGTCCACAGCCACGTTCATCACGATGATCAGCGTCGCGAGGAAGATCGTCGTACCCATAATCAGCGTATAGTCACGTCCGTTGATAGCACGGATGAACTCACCGCCAAGTCCCGGGATCGTAAAGATCTTTTCCACAACAAAGCTTCCTGTTACCGTATAGGCAAGCATCGGGCCTACATAGGTCACTACAGGAAGGATTGCGTTACGAAGGGCATGCTTAAACAGAGAAACAAATCCCGACACGCCTTTCGCTTTCGCCGTACGCATATAATCCTGTCCCAGCACGTCCAGCATGGAAGACCGCATCAGTCTCATGATATACGCAGTAGGATAGAAGGACAATGCCATAACCGGCATGATATAGTGCTTCCACGTTCCGATTCCAAGTGTCGGAAGCACTCCTAATTTAACACCGAAAAAATACAGGAGCACCGTGCAGATTACAAAGCTGGGGACCGCAATCCCACAGGTTGCAACCACACTGATCAGACTGTCCAAAAACTTCCCTCTCTTTAGGGCTGCGATACAGCCAAGGGGGATTCCCAGCGTCAGGGCTACCAGTACGGAGATACCTCCCACCCTTGCCGACACAGGGAACTTCGTTGAGATAATGTCCATCACGGTACGACCGCGCTGCTTTAAGCTGTCGCCGAGGTCACCGTGCAGGGCATCGCCGATATACGTTAGATATTGCTGAAATAAAGGCTTGTCCAGGCCGTACTTGGCCTCTAACGCCGCTGTTGCCTGCGGACTGATCGCCTTCTCCGAAAGGAACGGCCCGCCGGGAACCATATTCATCAGAAAAAATGTAATGGTTGCAACTGCCCAGATCGTCACTATGGCAAGACCGATTCGCTTTGCAATGTACTTTAACATGCTTTCCACTCCTTATCTTAATG
The DNA here is from genome assembly GCF_056796775.1 of Schaedlerella sp. NCBI lineage: Bacteria > Bacillati > Bacillota > Clostridia > Lachnospirales > Lachnospiraceae > Schaedlerella > Schaedlerella sp. The sequence continues at coordinate 11,032 of NZ_JBQIKP010000050.1, read as the reverse complement.
CATTCCAGGAAGCCCTCTGCGCGTGATCACGGGAATCCCCGGAAATACATCCTATTAAAAATAAGGAACACTACTTCATGACAAACACTCAGCGTTCCTCACTGCGGATTATAATAGCAAATTAATAATGATTTGTCAATCCTTCATGACGGTAAAGCAATGAAATAGCGACAAATTTTCCCAAATAAATTCGTTTTTTTCTTGCATATTGCCGTTATTTTTTACAAATCTGCTCTTTTTTATAAATTATTTCTTTAAAAAGGATCGGAGAAAAATGGATTCTCCGGTGATATTCACCTTGGGAAACGCGCCCGTCCATTGAAAAGATCAAGACACAAAAAAGAACTCCGCCCTGGCCCTATCGGACGAAGCTCCTTTTTTTGTGTCTGCTAACACAGGTATCCCGTCAATGCACACACCGTCCTTCCAGCTTCCCATCAACCACATCAATGACGATCGTATCTCCACGGCCCACATTTCCTGCCAGGATCAGCTTTGCGGCCAGGGTCTCCACATTTTTCTGGAGATACCGCTTCAGCGGCCGCGCGCCGTACATGGGATCATAGCCGCCTTCCACAACGAAATTCCTGGCGCTTTCGGTCAGCTTGATGGACAGCTCCTTTTCTGACAGCCGCAGATTGACATCCGCCACCAGCAGGTCAATGATCCCGCTGATATTGGATTTGGTCAGAGGCTTGAACATGATGATCTCATCCAGCCGGTTCAGAAATTCCGGTCGGAAATGGGCCCTCAGCTCGTTCATCACCATGGACTGGCTTTCCTCTGTCAGCGTACTGTCCTCCTGAATGCCTTCCAGCAGGAAATGCGCTCCGATGTTGGAGGTCATGATCAGGATGGTGTTCTTAAAGTCCACCGTCCGCCCCTGGGAATCGGTGATCCGCCCGTCATCCAATACCTGCAGAAGCACATTGAATACATCCGGATGTGCTTTTTCCACCTCATCAAACAGCACCACAGAGTAAGGCTTCCTGCGGACTGCCTCGGTAAGCTGGCCGCCCTCGTCGTATCCGACATATCCCGGAGGCGCTCCGATCAGGCGGGATACGGAATATTTCTCCATATACTCGCTCATATCAATCCGGACCATATTGTTTTCATCGTCAAACAGGCTCTGCGCCAGCGCCTTTGCCAGCTCGGTCTTGCCTACGCCGGTGGGGCCGAGGAACAGGAAGGACCCGATGGGCTTGGAAGGATCCTTGATCCCGGCCTTGGACCGGATGATGGCCTCTGTCACAAGCTCCACGCCCTGCTCCTGGCCGATCACCCGCTTATGCAGTTCATCCCCCAGATGCAGGGTCTTGCTGCGTTCGCTTTCATTCAGCCTGGCCACCGGGATCCCCGTCCACCGGGAAATGATTCTGGCGATCTCCTCATCCGTCACGGCTTCATGTACCAGAGAAAGCTCCTTCTCTTTTACCCGCTCTTCCTCGGATTCCAACTGCTTTTTCAGCTGAGGCAGCCGGCCGTACTGCAGCTCCGCCGCCTTATTCAGGTCGTAATCCTGCTGCGCCTTCTGAATCTCCTTGTTGACCTGCTCGATCTCCTCCCGGATCTTCTGCACCCGCTCCACAGAGGATTTTTCATTATCCCACTGAGCCTTTTTCCCGGAAAATTCCTCCCGCAGCTCTGCCAATTCTTCCTGCAGATGGATCAGGCGCTCCTGGCTCAGACGGTCGTCTTCCTTTTTCAGAGCCTCCTCTTCGATCTCCAGCTGCATCACCCTCCGGCTCAGTTCGTCCAGCTCCGTGGGCATGGAATCCAGCTCCGTCTTGATCAGCGCACATGCCTCGTCCACCAGGTCGATGGCCTTATCCGGCAGGAATCGGTCGGATATATACCGATGGGAAAGCATGGCCGCCGCCACAAGCGCACTGTCCGTGATCTTCACACCGTGGAATACTTCATATCGCTCTTTCAGTCCCCGGAGGATGGAGATCGCGTCCTCCACCGTAGGCTCCTCCACCATCACCGGCTGGAACCGCCGCTCCAGCGCCGCATCCTTTTCGATATACTGGCGGTACTCGTCCAGCGTGGTAGCGCCGATACAGTGCAGCTCCCCCCGGGCCAGCATGGGCTTGAGCATATTGCCCGCATCCATGGCGCCGTCTGTCTTGCCCGCGCCTACGATCGTATGCAGCTCGTCAATGAAAAGGATGATCCTGCCGTCGCTGTTCTTCACTTCCTCCAACACAGCCTTCAGACGCTCCTCAAATTCTCCCCGGTATTTTGCTCCGGCAACCAGGGCGCCCATATCCAGGGAGAAAATGGTCTTCTCCTTCAGTCCTTCCGGCACGTCTCCCTTTACGATCCGCTGGGCAAGCCCTTCCACTACGGCTGTCTTGCCGACGCCCGGCTCTCCGATCAGCACCGGATTGTTCTTCGTCTTACGGGACAGGATCCGGACCACATTCCGGATCTCTTCGTCACGTCCGATGACCGGATCCAGCTTCTGATCCCGGGCACGCTCCACCAGATCCTGGCCGTACTTATTCAAGGTATCGTATGTCGCCTCCGGATTGTCGCTGGTCACCCGCTGGTTGCCCCGGACAGAGGACAATGCCTGCAGAAAACCCTCCCGGCTGATACCCATTTCTTTCAGAAATGCCTTCATCTCCCGGCCGGCATACTTCAAAAGCGCCAGGAAAAGATGCTCCACGGAGACATATTCATCTCCCATCTGCGATGCCTCATCCTCCGCATGAATCAGCACATTGTTCAGATCCTGTCCTACAAAGACCTTGCCTCCCTGCACCTTGGGACGCTTCGCAAGCAGCTCTTCCACACGGTTCACGATGTAGGATGCCTGGAAGCCCATTTTCTCCAAAAGCTTTAAGGTCAGGCTGTCATCCTGCGTGATCAGCGCATACAGCAGATGCTCCTGCGCGATCTCCTGATTGCCGTAATCATAGGCCAACTTCTCGCAGGCCTGCACTGCCTGCATGGAATTCTGCGTAAATTTATTTATATTCATACTGAAACCTCCTCTTTTGCAGCAACAGTTTGCTGTGAATGGATTGTTATGTTGTTCTATTGACAATATAACAATAACAGAAGTTGTTAGCACTGTCAAGAGGTGAGTGCTAATTTATCTTGATTTATTGTTACTATTTACTGACTGTTTTTGCCTTAGCATACAGAAAATCTGCCAGCGGCAGATTTTCTGTACACATGTGTGTGAAGCAGCTGTGAATAGTAATAATTTATTTATTATTCACAGGAATCGCACCGCAAACGTGCTCCCTTCTCCTACAGTCGATCTCACCGTCACATATCCCCCCTGGGCTTCCAGGATCTGCCGGGTCAGGTACAGCCCTACACCTGCGCCGGGCAGATTGTGGACTGCAGGCACACGGAAAAATTTGGAAAAGACAGCCCCCTGCCATTCTTCCGGGATACCCATTCCGTGATCCGTGACCGACAGGTACGCCCCGGCCTCACGCATTTCTACCCGCACCTCTATGGTTCCTCCCTCCGGAGAATATTTGACCGCATTATCCAGGAGATTGAAGACCGCTTCCTCCGTCCATTTCGGGTCATGCCGGACCGGAAACGGCTGAGGACAGTCCACGGCGATCTCGATTCCCTTCCGGTCTGCCGCCGTGCTCACGCTCAGCAGCGCATTTGCCAGAGTCACCGCAAAATCGGCCTGCTGGGGAAGAATCCGGATCGCGCCGCTTTCCAGCCGGCTCATCTTAATGACGGACTGGATCAGAAAATCCATCTTATCTGCTTGGTGCAGCGTCCGTCCCAAAAATTCCTGCTGCTGATCCGGAGGCATTTTTCTGGCGGAAAGCAGCTCCAGATCCATTTTTATATTCGCGACCGGGGTCTTGATCTGGTGGGAAAGATCCGCGACCATTCCCTGCATCACGCATTTTTCCTCATCCGCACCGGCTTCGGCGATCCGCAGGGCTTCGTAGAGCCTCGACAGCTTTGACACAAAGCGGGCAAATAGATTCTCCTGATCCTCTACCTCCGGAAGCGGAACATCGCTTCTCCCGGAAAGCATCTGATCCATGCCTTCATTGACCTCATCGAAAAAGTCCATGACCTTGCGCTGGTACGCGTGAAACAATACGAAAAATGCAATCCCGCCTGCTGCCAGAACCACATAAGCCGCCCAATCTATTTGAAAGCACAAAAGGATCGGGATTGACAGCAGCATCAGGATACAGATACAAATCGCACAGCGGTTCTGCCGTCGGAATGAAAATGGATCACGCATCACGAACCTCCCACATATACCCCATCCCGTAAATCGTCTTGATATATTTGTTCCCGTCCTGCTCCACTTTTCTGCGCAGCCGTCCGATGTTTACGGTCAGCGCATGCTCATCCACATAATTTCCATTGGCGTCCCACAGCTTCTCCAGGATCATCTGCCGTGTCAGGACCTTTCCCCTTTGGTCGATGAACAGCTTCATCAGCTTATACTCTGTCGGTGTCAGAGTCAGCGGCTTTCCATCCAGTGTCACATCTGCCTTATCAAAGTCCGCGGTCAAATGGCCGTCCGAATAGAGATTCTGTTCCCTCCCCCTGCCGGAACGTTTCAATACGGCACCGATCCTTTTATGGAGCAGCGCCATGCTGAACGGCTTCGTCATATAGTCGTCGGCGCCGCAGTCGAACCCACGCATTTCATCCTGCTCCAAGTCACGGGCCGTCAGGAAAATAACCGGCACATCCCTCAGCCTTTTCATCTGGCTGCAGAGGGTAAAGCCGTCGCTGTCCGGCAGGTTCACATCCATCAGCACCAGATCAGGTTCCTGCAGCCGGAATGTTTTCAGAGCCAGCATAGCTGTCAGCGCGGAGGACACCTCATAGCCCTCCTCCCGCAGATCATATACAAGACCGTCATTCAGGCCTTTGTCATCTTCCACAATGAGTATCTTTTTCATAAATCTATCGTAACCTTTCACCATATTATTATACCTGCCATTATACATGACCTCCCCACATTTCTCAACACGGAGCAGCAGAAAAGCTGCCGGTTACTATTCACAGTCGGATAAAAAATGGCCGATACCAGACAGCTCTGGGAAATGTTTCGCACTGAGAAGTATGAATTGATTATAAATTATTTTTCGTCTATACTTGGGAGTGAAGACAATGTGGTACTTGCACATCCATTTTTCGGAACACGAAAAACTACGCCATGCTCAACAGGCTAAAGCCCATATCCATATCAAAAATAGGACTGAAGCACTATATTCGTGCAACAGCCCCATTCCAACCGTACAGTTAGAGATATTTTACAGCGGTTCCATAGGCGATCACCTCCGCCGCCCCCTGCATGACCTGTGATGAGCCGTACTTCACTCCGATCACCGCATCCGCGCCAAGTGCCTTCGCCTCATCCACCATTCTCTTGACCGCAATCTGACGTGCCTCGTTGAGCATTTCCGTATAACCTACGATCTCTCCGCCGACCAGCGTTTTCATCCCGGCCATAAAATCCTTGCCGAAATTCTTTGTCTGCACTACAGTTCCTTTTACTATATCCAGCGCCTCGATCTCCGTGCCCGGGATATAATCAATACTTAGAAGCTTCATCTTCTTCTCCTCCTTTGATCTCTTTTACTCTTCCGATCAACGCCGCGATCACGCCGATGATCACTGCCGCCGGGATTCCGATCATGAACAGCATATACCCGATCGGAACCGGATCTTCCATACAGCCCCAGATCATGATCCCGATCATTGCAGCCATAAATATGACCATGATCCCGCCGCCCAGAGCTGCTCCAATGATTTTTTTCTTATGAACATCTTTTTTTCTCACATCCATAAAATTCGTTCCCTCCTTTTCCAGCCGCTCCATCTGTTCCAGACACTGGGTCGCGTCGAGTGTTTCCAATGAAAGATCCGCATTCAGAAGCTGTTCGCAGAATGCCTGGACCTGCACAAGATTCTTTTTCTGGCGCTCCATCTCCTCCACCTGGTATTCCAAGCAGCTTCGCAGGCTTTTTTGTCCCGTGTACATATGCCGCATATCCTCAATGGGAATGGCCAGCTTCCGCAGAAGCCGGATCTCCTGGAGACGTTTTACATCATTTAAGCTATATTCCCGGTATCCGTTTTCCGCGCGCTTCACTTCCAGAAGCCCCTGATCCTCGTAAAACCGGATATTCTTTTTTGTGATGCCCACCAGTTCCTCAACCTGCTTGATCTTCATGTCCCCGCTCCTTATCTCCCTCGGTGTCTTATTTTGTTTATACAGCTTCCACAAGGTGGAAAGTCAAGAGTTTTTCTCAAATTTTATAAAAAATAGGTTGCTATTCACAGTCGTCACTTCACCCACATAAGTAAAAAGTCTAGATGCGAAGCATCGGCAGACGGCTTTGCCGACTGTTTTTGCGCATGTGAGTGAAATGACTGTGAATAGTAACAAAAAATATGATCGCTGCTCCGATCGTCGGTTTATAGACGCCTGTTCCGGACAACCGGCAGCTTCTATTCTAAAATCAACTCCGGTTTAAAGTTCAGGTAATCCCCGGAAACAAGCTTATACTCGATCCCGTTCACATAGCCCTTGAAGCTGTCGTCATATCTCGCCTTTCCATGGCAATGGGAATAGATCACCTTTGACGCGCCGTACAGCTCCGCCATCCTGGTAAACGGGCTTTCCGCCTCCCCGATACTGGTGGGCGGATAATGCAGGAACATGATATAGTTCTCTTCACCCGCAGCACGTGCCTCCTCAAAGGAAATCCGCAGACGTTCCAGTTCCCGGTTTCTGATCTTTTCAAAATGTTCGTAAGTATCCAGACCTTCATAGCAATAGCCCTTTGTCCCGACCAGCGCATAGCCCTGGCAGGTAAAAAAGTTGTTCTGCAGAAATTCCAGCCTGCCACGGAACTGTTCATTCAGCCGCCGGGTCTTTTTGGCATCCCAGAACATATCGTGATTGCCGCGGAGCAGGATCTTTCTTCCGGGCAGCTCCGCGATAAAATCCAGGTCCTTCCTGCTTTGCTCCAAGTTCCTTCCCCAGGAATGGTCCCCGGTGATCACAACCGTATCTCGGTCCGTCACCCGCTTATTCCAATATTTCCAGATCTTCTTCTCATGGTTTTTCCATACTCTGCCGAAAATATCCATCGGTTTATCGACGGAAAAAGCCAGATGGAGGTCTCCGATCGCATATAGACTCATAGCATTCTCCCTGCCGCTCCGAAGCTGTAAAGACATGTGCTCACGGACGATGAAATCTGCCGCTCCGTATTATCCGCACGATCTGGTGGTTCTATTTTTTACAGCTCCGGATTTCTTTTTTCTCCCATCGGACCTGCACATTTTTTCCAAAATGCGCGAGTCCGATAAAATACACGGTGCCTGTCATTTCCGCGTCATATTTTTTATGCTTGATCTGGCCGATTGCGTCCAGCGCAAGTTCACCCAGATCCTCTGTCTCCTCTTTTGTATATTTGAATTCCAGGATCATATGGGGCAGTTCCTGTTTTTTCGCACAGAGGATGATATCACTTCTCCCGGCGCCGCTTTCCCGGTTGCTCTTTACATCATAATACCGATACTGAAACGCACACATTCCCAGCATCATCACGTGATAGCTGTTTTCACTTTTCAGATCATGATAGGAAGGGAGCTTCCATAAAATCCTCTGATACCATTCGGCAAATTCCTCCATGGACTCTGTCCGAAGGCATCTCAGCATATCCGATATATGTCCGTCCTCCACCTTCAAATAGAAGGCGGTCAGCTCCTGAAAAGCTTCCCGGACTTCGTAATTGGGGATCCGAAGCTTGTAGATTTTATCTCCTGTCTTTTCCTGGACGGTGATCATCCCGGCATTGAGCAGAAGTCCCCAGAGTGAGGCATCATCCGGCTCCTCATAATAAGAAACCGCCAGTTCTACCTTTGCCTCCACGATCCCCTTCTCGATCAATTCGTTATATTTTCCGGCAAACGACTCTCCCCTCTGTTCGAACGCATTTTTCAGGATACTGTTCTCGCTGGTATTCACCCAGTAAGGCTCCAGCTCCTTTCTGGCCGCATAGCATGAGACAGACCACGGGTTATAGACTTTTGTTGTTCCGAACAGATACCCGTCATACATGGTTCTGACCTCTTCCGTAAGCTCCACTCCGCAATAGTCCAAAAGTCCTGCCGTCTCTTCTTCCGTAAATCCAAAGCAGTCTGAATATTCCGGGTCCTTTGCCGTACACACGATCAGATTATTGAGTCCCGAAAAAATATTTTCCTTTGCGACACGCTGGATTCCTGTCAGCAGCGCCCTTTCCAGAGATGGGTTCCCCTTCAGGGAGGAGGACAGCATCTCTGCAAGGAGATCACTGATCTCATTGTAATACCCTTTTGCATTTGCGGTGATGAAGGGCGTATCGTACTCGTCCAGGAGAAGGTATATCTTCTTACCGTAATATACTTCCAGAATCTGGCACAATTCCGCAACCGCGCGGCGAATGCAGCCTTTTTTCTCTTCTGTGATGCCGGCCTTGTACAGATGCTCATAATTGCAGTCGAACATCTTTTTCTGCACATCCGGCAGGGAACCGTCATTGACAATGGGAAGGTATCTTTCATATTCCTGTTTCAGTGTGATCCTCAGCTCATCCAGCATCCTGTCCGCGCAATCGCCCTTTACATTCAGGAAGGAAAGGAAAATCACCGGATGCCGGTTCAGCTCCTCCATCAGATAGCTGCCGCTGATCCGGGTGTCCGCAAACAAGGCCGCAGAGTCCTTCGTACAATCCAGGAACTCCGCCAGCATAGACATATTCAGAGTCTTTCCGAAGCGTCTCGGCCTGGTGATCAGAGTCACCTCATACCAGGATTCCAAAAATTCTTCCACCATCTGTGTCTTATCCACATAATATGCCTTCCTTTCACGCAGCTTGCGGAAATCCTGTGTACCGATCGCCAATCTTCTGCCCGGTCCCCTCCGGGGCGCCTTCACATCGGCATAATAAGGCAGCGGCTCCTCACGGAGTATAGGATTGGAAGACTGAACCATGGTTTTTCCAAACAGATCGTCCATAGAGCAGCCCAGAATCTCGCTGATATATTCCAGCGCTTCCAGATTGGGCGAGCGGTTCCCTGACTCATAATTCGCATAGGTAGACCGGGAAATCTCAAGCTTTTCAGCCATCTGTGCCTGTGTAAAACCTTTTTGCTTCCGAAACATTGTCAGATATTCATGAAATTTTGTTTTCATTTCCGCTCCACATCCTTCCTTTTTATTTATTTTAGCACAAGAAGTTTCAAAAAGCAACATATATTACGTTTCCATTTGAATCATCTCTTTGGATAGCAGCTCGGACAAAAAGGAAGTGATTCATGGCCAGAAGAGCTTCCATCCCTCTTCCGTCATGAATCACTCTTCACTTCGCTTTCATGTCATCATTCAAAATAAAACAATTCTTCAAACTTCTTGTCCAGCGCGATGCACAGGATCAGCGCCAGCTTTGCGGTGGGATTGAACTGCCCTGTTTCGATTGAGCTGATGGTATTGCGCGAGACGCCGACCATCTGCGCCAGCTTTGCCTGGGACAGCTTTTGTTCGGTCCGAACTTCCTTCAGATGATTTTTCAGAATAAGTTCCATAGCCGTCCTCCTACAAAATCACAGCAGCCGTGAGCAAATTCCTAAAGTGCATTACAGAGTTCAATAGGATTCCGCCCCACAGCACTGCCGTAAGAGTGATATCCTGCCAGCGCTTCCTCCGGCATTCCTTTAATTTCACCGTATACCCAACTGCCAGCAGGGTGTGCGCCATTGCCCACAGGTCGTACCCTGCTCTTCCAGTCGCAAAAATGCTGATCAGGCAGAACAATGCAGCTGCAATATACACCATATAGATTCCCAATTCTCCGCCTTCTCTCAGAACTTCTTTTTCAAACAAATCCTGCCCGCCGTTTTCCTCTCTGCTTTTTTCCAGTATTTCCTCTCTCTTCATAGTCCATCCTCCTAAACTCCCTGCAAAACTTACAAAACGATTCATCTGGCATCAGACCAACTGGCAGAAATGCATCACAAAAAATACAACGGCAAAAAGCGACCACCCCACAGCCCCTATCATATCCTGTCTTTGCTTCTGCCTGCGCGCCTTCACCGCATATACTGCCGCATAGAAAACTCCCGCCAACGCATAGACCGCATAATTCCATTCATGACACAGCAAGACCTGTACTATGGAAAAAACTGCCGCAAATATCCACACTGTATAGATTCCCAATTCTCCGCCTGCTCTCGTGACCTCTTTCTCATAGAAATCCTCTCCGCTGTTTTCCTTTCTGCTTTTTTCCAGTATTATCTCTCTCTTCATAACAAAGCCTCCCAAGCTTGTATACATTTTGCATAAAGTATTACTTTGACATCCAAAACCACAGGCAAAAATCCATTTTTTGCCAAGTTTTCTTGTATTATTTATATAATAGCACGCCAAATTTTCTTGTCAAGCAAAAAAACTTTTCCACTAACTGTTTCCGAAAAGTTTCCGAAATCCCTTCCCTATATTGATAATTTGCCTTTCAAATATTATAATTTTATCCGAACAGCCGAAATGCCGCGCCTGAACGGTATTTCAGCCCGTTCAATTTTATATGTGAGGTAACGCCATGGCTCAGATCATAAACCAAACACCCGCTTATCATCTTTCAGGTAAGATCGTATACGGGCAGGGGATTGGAAAGCTGGTCGGGACGCCGACCGCGAACCTGCAGATCCTGTCCAGGGACGAGATGCCCCCAGTGGGCGTATATGTCACCGAGGTCCTGCTGGAAGGGCAGCTCTACTACGGGGTTACGAATATCGGGACCTCCCCGACTGTCAACAAAAATCACGAGATTTCCATTGAGACTCTGATCATGAATTTTTCCAGGGACATTCACGGACAGCAGATGGAAATCCGGCTTTTCAAAAAACTCCGCTGTCCGAAAAAGTATGAAAGCTTTGTAGGACTTGTAGAGTGCAAAAGGGCATAAAATCCCCCTCCCCATGAAAAGGGGCTTTTTAAATGGGATACGATATGATACAA
>NZ_JBQIKP010000049.1:0-33888 GCF_056796775.1 Schaedlerella sp. | reverse complement strand
ATGGCAACTTCAAGTATCACAAAGAATTTTGTCATTTCCGGCAAGGAACAGGTGGAGATGTTCATCAATGCGATTGAAGAATCTGCCAAGAACCGTCCTGTGCGTACTCCTGTGGCTGCAAGGCAGATCAAAGGGGAAGAGGAACTGAGAAAATTCATGAAAGAATGGGAGAAAGCGAATGCAGATCAATGATAAGTTTTTTTATATCAACATTCGTGATTATCTGGCATTAGGAAATGATGATAAAGCCGGAGAGCCAATGCTTGCCAGAGTGCTTTCCGGTTTTTCCTGTCCGAAGAATCAGGATGTGGCGAATTTTTTAAAGAAGAACGCGGTGGAATTTACCAAGAAGAGCCAGTCAGTTACATACCTTGTGTTTTCCGTGGAGAGCAAGGAACTTCTTGGATATTTTACCCTTGCATTAAAGCCTTTGTCAGTCAGGGGGGAAACGGTAAGCAAGACCACGAAAAGGAAACTGCTGCGTATCAGCGAACTGGACGAGAAATCAGATACATATACCATGTCAGCCTATCTGATTGCCCAGCTTGGGAAGAATTATACGAATGGCGCAAATAATAAGATTACTGGAAAAGAGCTTGTCGAACTGGCATGGACTGTGATAGAGGATGCACAATATATGCTTGGCGGCATAGTGACATTTTTAGAAGCTGAAAATGAGGAAAAGCTGTTATCATTTTACCGCGATAACCGTTTTTCGCAGTTTGATACCAGGCAGACTGCATCAGATACGGACGAGTCGCATGAGTTGGTACAGCTTTTAAGACTGCTCTGATGCGATTGCGCCGTGCTAAAAAGCATGGGTTTTAGCGAAAAAAGAGCAATTTGTCGAATTCCGTTTGTCGAAAGTCGAATTGGGTGGGGTAAATGGGGTAAAGAGGGGTAAAAGTCATCAAAGTATAACAGCGGCACAGGCGGCTATTTCCAATTGATGCCATAGGAATTTGGGTACTCGCAGGCAAAAATATGGAAGAATGGCTTAAAATCAAGGAATTTTGGGCGTATAGGGGAGAGGATACATTTTGCGGAAAATCATGGTAGTGGAGGATGACAGGAAGCTGAACCGTGCTGTATGTTATGCGTTGGAGAAGGAAGGGTATGGCGTGGTTTCTTCCTATTGTATAGAGGAAGCGAAGGCGGTCTGGCTGCAGGGCGGGGTGGAACTGATCCTTTTGGATGTGAACCTGCCGGACGGGGAAGGGTTTGTATTTTGCAAATGGGTCAAAGAGCAGGCGGCGGTCCCGGTCTTGTTCCTGACGGCGCGGGATCTGGAGGAGGATGCGCTGAATGGGTATGAGCTGGGGGCGGAGGATTATGTGACGAAGCCCTTTTCCATGAAAATCTTGCTGAAAAAGATTGATGTGATCCTGAAACGAAAAGGATTGGACGGGCATCAGTGCTTTGACGACGGATTTTTGAAGGTGGACTTTGAGGCGGCCAAAACCCGGGCAGGAGGGCAGGAGTGTGTGCTTACGCCTACGGAGTTCCGGCTGCTGAGGCAGTTTGTGACGAACCGGGGGAAGCTTCTGACCTATGAGGTCCTGCTGGAACGGTTGTGGGATGTGAACGGGCAGTTTGTGGACAAGCACACCCTGGCCGTGAACGTGAACCGGCTTCGGAGGAAGATCGAGGACGAGGAGCACAGGTATATTTCAAATGTATATGGGATGGGGTATCAATGGCTGGGTTGATCGTATTGACGGTATGCGCGCTGCTTCTGGCGGCGTTTTTGGGGCGGAAGCTGTATCTTCTGAAACAGGATGTCTACCGATTCGCAGATCAGTTGGAAAAGAGCCTGGACGGGATCATTTCCGGAAAGGAGCCTGGGGAGGACTGTGAGGATGAGGTTTGCGGGGATGTGGCCTGCGGGGATTGCGAGGATGAGGACACGCTGTGGGGGAAGATCTACGAAAAGCTGCGGCGGGCGGACCATATCTGGCAGAGGAAAGAGGAGGAAAGCCTGTCTGAAAAAAATAAAATGAAGGAACTGATCTCCGACATTTCCCACCAGACCAAAACACCGGTGGCCAATCTGAAATTGTGTATGGAGATCCTCCAGGATGAGCCCATGTCGGAGCGGGCGGAGGAATTTTTGAACAGCATGGAAGGGCAGATTGAAAAGCTGGATTTCCTGATCCAGGGCATGGTCAAGATCTCCCGGCTGGAAACAGGCGTGATCACGATCCGGGATCAGGAATCCGACCTGCGGGCGACCATCGGGCGGGCAGTAGCGGCTATTGTTCCCAAGGCGGAGGAGAAGCAGATCCGGCTGTATGTGGATTGTGACCGGGAGGTCCAAATCCGGCATGACGGGAAATGGACGGAGGAAGCGATCTTCAATCTTCTGGACAACGGAGTGAAATATACCGATGCCGGAGGCTCGATTCATATCGAAGTGAAGGCACAGGAAATGTTCACTCAGATCTGCATCCGGGATACCGGAAAGGGGATCGCGCCGGAACGTCAGGCGGAGATCTTTACCAGATTCTACCGGGAACCGGAGGTCCACGAGCAGGAAGGCATCGGGATCGGCCTGTACCTTGCCCGGAAGATCATTGAACTGCAGAAGGGGTATATCGAAGTCAAGTCAGAGGTGGGAGAGGGCGCGGAATTTCGGATTTATCTGCTGAATTCCTGACCCGGATAACCGGAAAAGCACAATGCGGGTGGAAATATTTCCAACCCACTTAACCATTCGAAAAAATCGTGCTGACGCACTCTTACGTCTGCTAACGCAGCCTCTTTTTGCTCATTAATAAGTGCGTGAGAATACAAAAAATCCGGCTGTTAAACCGGATTTTTTGTGATTTCGATCAGAATCTGTACAACATGCTCCATGGCCTCCACGGTGATATGCTCAAAGGGCCCGTGGAATCCCTCCCCTCCGGTGCCAAGGTTGGGGCAGGGAAGTCCCCGGAAGGAAAGCTCTGCGCCGTCAGTGCCTCCCCGGATGGCAGGAGATACCGGCGTGACCCCCACGGCCTTCATGGCTGCCCTTGCTTTTTCTACGATATAAAAATGCTCCTTCACCACTTCCAGCATATTCCGATAGTTGTGGGTTATGGAGAGAGCTACCGTGCCTTTCCCATATTTTTCATTGAATGAGGCTTCCAGTTCACGCAGAAAAGCAAGCCGCTTTTCAAAAATCTGCTGATCGTGATCCCGGACGATATACTGCAGCTTTGCGTGAGCTACATTTCCCTCCATGTCGGTCAGGTGGTAGAAGCCCTGTCGGTCCTCCGTATGCTCCGGAACTTCTTCGGGAGGAAGCATGCGGTGCAGCTCACAGGCAATGGAGCCCGCATTGACCATGATATCCTTGGCGCTTCCGGGATGGACGTTGACACCACGGATCTGGAACAGGGCAGCCGCGGCGTTAAAGTTCTCATAGGAGATCTCGCCCTCATAATCCCCGTCCACGGTATATGCGTAATCCGCCTGGAAGTGTTCCAGGTCAAAGGCTTCGAAGCCCCGTCCCACTTCCTCGTCCGGCGTGATCCCCACCCAGATGTCGCCGTGGGGAATCTGTTCCCGGACAATCTGCTCCACTGCGGTTATGATCTCCGCAGCTCCGGCCTTGTCATCCGCGCCCAGCAGGGTGGAGCCGTCCGTTACGATCAAAGTCTGCCCTTTCCGGGAAGCCAGTCTCGGAAAATCCGAAACCTTCAGCACAGCTCCGGTAGCCTGCAGTGTCACATCCTTCCCGTCATAATCCGGGATGAGCGTGGGATGTACATCCTTTCCGGAAAAATCCGGCGCGGTATCCATATGTGCGATAAAACCGATGGACTTCTTGTCTTCATAGCCCTCTGTGGCCGGGAGCAGGCCGTATACATAGCAGTGCTCATCGCATTTTACCCGGGAGAGCCCCAATTCTCTCAACTCGTCCGCCAGGGCGTGTCCAAGCTCAAACTGCCGGTCCGTGCTGGGGATCTGTTCCTGGCCGTCGCAGGACGTAGTCCAATAAGAGACGTATTTTAGAAATCTTTCTTCAACCTTCATAGTAACCTCCTGAAAAATGATAAAGTGATATATATATATATGCCTAAACCTGAAAGGTTTTTAGAGCCATATAGTTTTTGGAGAAATAATGAGTGCAGATGGCAGCTACATTTTCGGGATTTAACCTTTGCAGCATATTGATTCCTTCTACTTTTTTCGAATATCCAAGCCGGTTATTCTTAATCAGTTCATTGATTTTTCCATTATAGATCCGATTATTTTTATAAGCTTCATCTGCACAGGAATACTCCTGGTATGCATCCTTTAACAGATCACTCAATTTTAAATAGCTAGAATGTATGTATCCAAAATCCTCTAACTCTGTAACCGGATACTTCTCTGTAAGAACCTGCTTTATAATGTATTTTCGAAATGTCATGGCAAAATATAAATTCATTTCATGCAATACACTTTTATGTTCAACAGCAAAAGTATGATCCCAGTCGGCAAGAAACCAGGATTCGATCTCCGGTAACGCATAAAGAAAAAATACCGGCATTTCCTGATTTTGCAGAAGCTCCCTTATGTTCGCTGTTATTTTCTGCTTTCGAGCTTCAATCTCCGCATAATCCCGCCCTGTCTTTGAAGGCAGGAAAAACTGGTCGTCCATGTCATCTTCGATCAGAATTCCATGATATTTTTGGAATGCCTCTTTATGATTACGTATATCGTCATAAATCCATTTGATCAAATCGGCGCCTGTTTTTCCGTCAACCTTAAAATGAGTACGTGCCTTTCCCTTTTTTCCAATATTTTTCTGCGGAAAGCGCTGCCGATAATCAAAAGTGTTGTTTATCTTTTCTAAAAAGTGTGTCATATATCCGCACTCTGTCCAGCCGCCTGTGATATAGCAGGCAATTTGAGGCTTCACCACGGCCATCCTCCTATCGACGGATCATTTACACGATACAGATCCCCCAATTCCCAATCCTCCAGTTCCTGAGCCATCTGTGCATGATCCAGCTTCCTTACGATAATTTCCTCCCTCGGATCGAAAACGAAAACATTGACGTCCCCTCTTTTAAATCCTTCGGTAAACGTATCCAAAAAATCAGGCGAATGAGTACTGATAAAGCATTGTTTAAAATTGTCTGACTGCTGGATCCACCGGCCTATGATCTGCTGCCAGGCGGGATGAATATTCATCTCCGGCTCATCAATGGCAAGCATGGCAAGTCCGTCATTGATGGGAATCTGAATCAGCATAGTCAGCAAAAATGCCTTGATCGTTCCATCTGAGAGATCCTCCAGACTGAACTGCCGGCCGTCATAACGGATTTTAAAAACCAGTTTATTAAATTCTGCCATTACATCGGCCAGTTCTAAAGAGGGCATTAATTCTTTCAGCTTTTCCAGATAAGTAAAAATATGGCTGATATCCTTATTTTTATAGTAATTTACTACATTTACAAAATTTGAGCCATCCTTTGCTAATATTCTCCCGTCCATCTGTATGCCCTGCGGTTCTCTGATTTTTACTAAATCGAATTGAGAACTGGAATAAAAGTAATATTTTCCAAAATATTCCTGTAATTTCTGGATCAGGCCGACCTGCCTGTCAGATGCCTCATAAATTTCTTTGTTTTCCAGACGAATCTTGTCGAATTGTCTCAAAACAGTGTCATTGTACGGAATACGGAATGAAATCCTCCTGTTTGCTTCTCCAGGATTTACGGCCTGTGAAATGTATCCCTCACCTTGTTTTTCATGGCATGTAAAATAATTAAAGGGGTGCTTTTCTCTTTTATTCCGATAGCGGTCATCCAGCTTCTCTCTTGTAATAAAAAAATCCTTCATTTCATTGCCGGTATGAAAATCGAATGTATAACTGACTTTTTTCGATCCCGTCAGATCAATATTCCATTTCATGCAGATAGATTTGGTCGGATCATCAGAGTATTTATTGAATAGATCTCCCATTCCGAGCTTACTGATCATAGTCTGAAAAGCGGAGTCACCGATCAGGCTGCCTGAGCAATTCATCATATCCGCGCAAAAAGATAAGGCTTTGATAAAATTTGTTTTTCCTGAATTGTTCGGACCGATCAATATATTGATCCTGCTGAATTTTAAATCCGATACATTCACATTTCTGAAATTTGTACAGCTAAATGATTTGATCATGACATCCTCCTGATTGAATTTTGCGCTCACCCTTGACTTATAGTATACGCAATTAGAATTTAAAAATCAACCTAAGGATCTGTCAAAAACGAAACGAGATTAGAGCTTTGATAGATTGCAAAAATATAATAAAACAAACAAATATATAATACATTTCGCTCCTCTCTCTATAAAATATAGAAAAATGACAACATTTCAGAACGAGAGGAGAACCAACATGCTGAACATTACGCATATAACCTGCGAACATCAGACCCATCCGCTGGCGATTGAAACTCCGAATCCCCGCTTTTCCTGGGAGCTCTGCTCCGATGAGCCGGGCGTGTTTCAGACGGCATGCCGGATCACGGTATCCGAAAAAAACGGCCGTGAGGTATGGGACAGCGGACGCACGGAGACCGGCAATACGCTGGATATGGAATATACGGGGGAGGACTTAAAGCCTGCCGCACGCTACGTTTACAGGATTCAGGTATGGGATGACCGAGGCAATTCCTGCACAGGTGAAGAACAGATTTTTGAGACCGCATACCTGAACAAAGAGGGCTGGAAGGCAACGTGGATCGAGCCGGAGCCTTTGCCCCAGCTTCCGGAAAATCCGCTCATCAAAGCGCAGGAAATGTGGACGGAAAGCCTGACGGCGATGATGAAAGGGGAGCAGCCGTTATACTATACAGACGACCAGATCTGGGAAACGCTGCCCACGGAACCCTACGACCCGCCGGTACGGTTCCGCAGAGTATTTGAACTGGAACAAAAGCCGGAATACGCCAAAATCTTCGTTACGGCGCATGGGATCTACAGCCTTTCCATCAACGGGAGGAAGGTGCCGGGAACCCTTCTGGCGCCGGGCTTTACCACCTATGACAAACGTCTGAGATATCAGGCGTATGAGGTGACAAAATATCTGCAGGCGGGAAAAAATGCATTGGCAATTACCGTGGCGGACGGCTGGTATAAGGGAAAGATCGCTCTGGGAAAAGGCTGTGAATACGGGGAAATCCCAGGACTCCTGATGCAGCTGGAGCTCTGGAATCCGGACGGTACGAGAGGGCAGCTCTGCTCGGATGCGGCATTTGCCTTTTCCTATGACGGACCCATCCGGTATGCAGATCTGTTTCTTGGAGAATGCGTGGACGCGCGGAGAGATGACGGGGATCCGTCGGCGGTTTCTTTCCGGGCGGAGAACTGGAAGCCGGTGATCCTCAAGGAAAAACAGTCAAACACGATATCAAAAGAAACAGCACAGGAGGAATCAGCACAAGAAGAATCGGCGCAAAAAGAATCGGTACAGAAAGAAACAGCGCAGAAAGAAGCGCGGGATGAGAAAGAGATTGCAGTTCTGACCGCCCAGAACGCGCCGCAGATCGAAGTGTATGCAGAACTTCCGGCAAAGCAGATCTTCGTCACGCCCAATGGTGAGACGGTGGTGGATTTCGGGCAGAACATGGCAGGCACGATCCGGGTGGAGGTCTGTGCGGAGGCAGGCGAAGAGATCGCCTTTGACCACGGGGAGGTTTTGGATCAGAACGGCAATTTTACCTATGCATTTACGGGAACCGCCCGTGCCCAGCGGGACGTGTATATCAGTGCGGGCAGGCCGAAAGAGGTCTTTGAACCGGAATTTACCTATCACGGATTCCGCTATGTCCGGGTCACCGGAGGAGGGGACTGGAAGCCGGAGCAGTTCACGGCAAAGGCACTCAGCAGCGCCAATCCGGTCACCGGAAGCTTTCGCTGTTCGGATGAAAAATTAAACCGGCTTCAGAGCAACATCTGCTGGAGCCAGCGCTCCAACACCATCGGGACGCCCACGGACTGTCCCACCAGGGAAAAAGCAGGATGGACAGGAGACGTGGTGGTATACGGCGCGACGGCCCTTTATAATCAGGAAATGACGGCGTTTTTCGAGGACTGGCTGGAAAGCATCCGGATCGAGCAGAATCCCCAGGGGCATGTGATGAACACGGTTCCCCTGATCAAAAACTATGTGCAGCAGACCATGGCAGGCTCTCTTGGCTGGGGCGATGTGATCCTGACGCTGCCGTTGCAGCTCTATCGGGCTTACGGAAACCGGAAGGTGCTGGAGGAAAATTACGGGGCAATGGAGCGATGGGTCCAGGCCATGCAGAAGGTGGCAGAAGAGCTTCCGGAGACCGCGGCCGGGCTTACGGGCCGGAGTCTGGAAAACCAGCATTACCTGATCAACACAGGCTTTCATTTTGGAGACTGGCTTGTGCCCAGCGTGAAAAACGAGGCAGGCTTTTCCGACGGTCCGGCTTCCTCCTTTCTGACCATGCAGACGGTAGACACGGCGCTGCTCGCGGCCGACGCAGACATGCTCTCCGAGGTATCCGAGCTTCTGGGAAGATCAGAAAAAGCGGAAGCTTACCGGCGGTATGCCGCAAGAGTGCGGGAAGCATTTTACGAAGAACTGTGTGATGAAAACGGAACACTGACGCAGGAAATGCAGGGAAATTATATTCTGGCATTGAAGCACCATATGGTGCCGGAAGCATTGGAGACAAAACTGGCGGAACGTCTGGCAGAGCTGATCAGACAAAATGAGAACCGTCCGGATACCGGGTTCATGTCGGTGGCGCATATACTGGATGTACTCTGCGACTATGGCTACCGGGACCTGGCCTGGAAGGTGCTCAACCAGAATGGCTGTCCGGGGTGGATCTACGAGGTGGAGCACGGGGCGACCACCATGTGGGAAAACTGGGACGCAGTCCGTCC
The DNA here is from genome assembly GCF_056796775.1 of Schaedlerella sp. Lineage (NCBI taxonomy): Bacteria > Bacillati > Bacillota > Clostridia > Lachnospirales > Lachnospiraceae > Schaedlerella > Schaedlerella sp. Next base: position 25,002 of record NZ_JBQIKP010000049.1, on the reverse strand, counting down.
GGACGGACAGGTGGACGGCTGTTCCTTTAACCATTACGCATTCGGCTGTGTGGGAGATTTCCTGTACCGGAGGGTGCTGGGAATCGCAAACGCGGGCATCGGATATGACAGGATCCGTCTGGAGCCGGGCTGTGACTTCGGGCTGGAATGGGCGGAAGGAAGCTTTCACAGTGTCTGCGGGGAGATCCGTCTGAGATGGGAAAAGACAAAGGACGGGATTCTGGTCAGCGGGACCGTTCCGGCGAATACGGAAGCAGTTCTTGTGATGCCGGACAAAACGGAGAAAAAGCTGGAGAGCGGGAGCTTTGAATTTATTTCTACGGATGTGATCAGAAAACAGGAAAGATAGAACAAAAATATAAATAAACGAACAAATATAAAATACGTATTATTTATCCTTTTATAAAATATGCTAAAACAAGCAAATCAGGCAAATGAAAAGGAGGAACATTCAATGTATGAAAAGCTGTTTGCGCCGATCAAGATCCGCGGTATGGAGCTGAAAAGCCGTATTGTGCTTCCGGCAATGGGAACAAAATTTTCCGGAAAGACGAGTTTTGTAACAGACCAGCTGATCGATTATCATGTGGCAAGGGTAAAAGGCGGCAGTACGTTGAATATCGTAGAGGTATCCAGCGTACATACTCCCAGCGCGCCGAGAGGATTTTTGTCGATTTCAGAGGATGAATATATCCCTGGGCTGAAGCGTCTGGCGGATGCCATTCATGAAGCCGGAGGAAAGGCCGGAATCCAGCTCTGGCAGGGCAGTATCTGTGTGGGGATGGACCAGACGGCACAGATTCTGGTAGCAAGCGATATGCCCGTAGGACCCGGGATGACTCTGCCGGGAATCAGCAGGGAGCAGATTCAGGAAATTGTTCACTGCTATGGAGAGGCGGCGCGCAGGGCGGCGGAAGCTGGGTTCGACTGTATCGAATTTCACTGCGCCCACAATTATCTGCCCCATTCCTTCCTGTCAGGCGGAATCAACCACCGCACCGACGAATATGGCGGCAGCCTGGAAAACCGGGCGCGTTTTCCGCTGGAGGCGATCCGTGCGATGCGCGCAAAGCTTCCCGAGGAAATGCCGATCTTTATGCGTGTGGACGCGCAGGACGATTATCTGGAAGGCGGACTGACTATCGAGGAAGTGATCGAGTTCTGTAAGATGGCAAAGGAAGCCGGAGTAGATGTGCTGGATGTTTCAAGGGGAAATGTGATCTCCGCAGGCAATAAGTACGAAGTGCCGCCGATCGACCTTCCGAGGGGCTTTAATATCGAAAATGCGGCGCGCATCCGGAAAGAGACCGGAATGTTGACAATTGGTGTCGGACGTCTGAATGAGCCGGGGATTGCAGAGCGTGTTCTGGAAGAGGGCCAGGTGGATCTGGTGGTCATGGGGCGTGCACAGCTTACGGATCCGGAATTTGTGAATAAGGTGCGGGAAGGAAAAACAGAAGACATCGATTACTGTGTGGGCTGCGACCAGGGATGCCTGGACGGATTTGCAGACACAGACTGTCCGCATATCACCTGCCTGAGGAATCCGGCGGTGGGACGGGAAAAGGAATGTGCCATTGTAAAAACAGATCAACCGGAGACCGTGCTGATCGCGGGCGGAGGAATCGCCGGGCTGGAAGCTGCTGTCATATTGAAGCAGCGCGGGCATCAGCCGATCCTCTGCGAGTCTTCCGATCGGCTTGGCGGTCAGTTTTTGACCGCAGGTATGGCGCCGCGGAAAGCGGAGATGAAGCAGGCAGTGGAGGCTATGGGCGAAAAGGCCCGGAGGCTGGGCGTGGATATCCGCCTGAATACCACGGTCACAAAAGAACTGATTGAAGATATCAGGCCCCATACGGTATTCAATGCGATCGGAGCAGTGCCGCTGATCCCGCGTATCCCGGGAGCAGACAAAGCATTTGTATCCAATTCCCATGATGTATTGAATGGAAAGATTACACCGGAAGGCAATGTGGTTGTGATCGGCGGAGGACTGGTGGGCATGGAAGTGTCCGAGTACCTGGCCGAAAAAGGTTGTAAGGTGACCACATTGGAAATGCTCAAAGAAATTTGTATTGATATGGGCTCCGCAAGGAAGAGCTGTGTGCTGGAAAGCGTATATGCGGCCGGAATCGTTCCGGTGACCGAGGTGACAGTGACCGCGATCGAGGACGGAAAAGTTATCGGACAGAAAGACGGGGAAAAGGTAGAGTATCCCTGCGACCATGCGGTTCTGGCAATCGGTTCCAGATCCAGGGATGGAAGTGACCTGGAAAGCGGCGCACGTTCCGTCGGCGCAGGCTACATGGTGATCGGGGATGCCGGAATGGCGCGGCGTGCGTTAAATGCCACCAGAGAGGCAATGGATGCTGCCCTGACCTTTGACGATCCGCAGGTGCATGCGGATGTGACAAAACCGAAAAAAGTGGTTCTTGTAACCGGTGCGACCGGGATCATGGGACAGGAAACGATGAAGCAGCTTCTTTCCAGGAGCAATCGTTTTCAGGTGCGGGCACTTGCCAGGCCGTCCGAGAAGAACAAAGCGCTGATGAAGAAATATGCCTGCCCGTCTCTGGAAGTCCTTTGGGGAGATATGGCGGATTATGATACGGTGAAACGAGGCGTAGACGGAGCGGATTATGTACTGCATATCGGGGCCATGGTATCCCCGGCGGCCGACCAGTATCCGGAGAAAACGCTGTATACGAATATCGGCTCTACGCTGAATATCATCAAGGCGATCAAAGAACAGCCGGATCCGGATAAGGTGCATTTTGCATATGTGGGGACAGTGGCAATGACCGGAGGACGTACGGACCCGATCCACTGGGGAAGAGTGGGAGATCCCATCAATCCGTCCATCTTTGATTATTATGCGCTGTCGAAGGTCTATTCCGAAATGGCAGTATTTGAATCCGGACTGAAACACTGGGTATCCATCCGGCAGACCGGGCAGCATCCCAGCGCAGAGGGCGCGGGGGAGGAGCCGATCATCTTCCATCAGCCGCCCAACAACGTACTGGAATGGAGCACGTCCATCGAGTCCGGGATCTGTATGGCAAATCTCTGTGAAGACTGGGTTCCGGAGTCCTTCTGGAGAAAAGGCTACAACTTAAGCAGCGGCGCCGGATACCGTACTGCAACCTGGGAGCTGATGGACATCAATCTGAGTGCGTTCGGTATTACACTAAAGGATCTGTTTGATTCCAATATGATGGCGCAGTACAATTTCCACGGTCATTATTTTTCTGATGCGGATCAGCTTGATGAGATCCTTCATTTCCGCTGCATCCCGGCGGAGCAGTACTGGGGCGGTGTGAGAGACGAGATGCGCAGGATGGCGTCTAACCCGATGATCGCGGCCATGTTCCCGACGGCAGAACAGATGAAGGCACATAATATAGAGATCGGCCACAAGCGCATGGGCACCTACTGGATGTTTGAAAATAACGAAGAAAACTGGATCAGGGCATTCTTTGGTTCCAGGGAAAAACAGCAGCAGATCAAGGGATGGGACGAATATGAACTGTATCATCCGAGTGAAGAGGTGACGTATCTGAATCACGGATATGATGAAGAGAAGGGGATTGAGAACCTGACCCTGGAAGATCTGAAAAAAGCAGCCGAATACCGGGGCGGGGAGTGTCTGGCGGAATCCGTGCCGGATATCTATACACCGATCCGGTGGAAATGTGCGGACGGGCATGAATTTATGATGTCGGTCAATGCGGTTCTGCAGGGCGGACACTGGTGCCCGCAGTGTCTGGCGCATGAATGGAGATACGGAGAGATTGCAAAGAAAAATCCATTCTATGCGCAGGTATGGTTCCCGATTCATGGGGAAAATGATGATTATGTGATTCCGATGGAATTCAGCGGATATGAGATTTCGAAGGAATTGAAAGAAAAATTGGGGCTGTAAGACTGCAGGGCAGGGAATGGAATGGAGCTCTCTGTCATAAGAAGGAGGCTGTCGGAAAATGAATGGTTTCCGGCAGTCTCTTTTCTTATGTGAAAAAAATTCTGGCTGTACAGTTAGAAAATCGAAGTGATTTTAAAAAGTGATAACAAAAATATAATATTGCGAACAAAAATAAAATATTTTTTGCCTCGGATTCCTTAGAATACAGGTATCAAGACAGACAACCGTGCACAAGCACGATCTAAGAAAGGAAGAGACTTCATGAACAAGGAAAAAATCAGGCATCTCATTTCACAAATGACACTGGAGGAAAAAGCGGGACTCTGCTCCGGGGCAGACTTTTGGAGCACGAAGGGCGTGGAACGTCTGGGGATTCCCGCCGTGTCCGTCTCCGACGGCCCTCACGGACTGCGCAAGCAGAGCGGCGAGGCGGACCACCTGGGGCTCAATGAGAGCATCCGGGCAGTCTGCTTCCCGGCAGGCTGCGCCGTAGCGGCAAGCTTCGACCGGGAGCTGGCGAAAACACTGGGAGAGACCCTGGGAGAAGAGTGTCAGGCGGAGGACATCAGCACCATCCTGGGGCCGGCCATGAACATCAAGCGCTCCCCCCTGTGCGGACGGAATTTTGAGTATTATTCCGAGGATCCGCTTTTATCTGCTGAGCTGGGCGCTGCTTATGTAAAGGGCGTTCAGAGCAAAAACGTAGGAACCAGCCCCAAACATTTTATGGCAAACAACCAGGAATACCACCGGATGACCAGCGATTCCCGGATGGATGAGCGGACCATGCGGGAAATCTATCTGGCGTCCTTTGAGGGCATGGTGAAACAGGCCCGGCCATGGACCATCATGAATTCCTATAATAAGCTGAACGGAACCTATCTCTGTGAAAACAAAGAGATCCTGACTGACATCCTACGGAAGGAATGGGGCTTCGACGGCTATGTGATGACGGACTGGGGCGCTATGAACAACCGGGTCGAGGCTTTGCAGGCAGGCTGCAATCTGGAAATGCCCTCATCCGGCGGAGCCACCGACGCGGAGATCGCGGCGGCAGTCCGGGAAGGAACCCTTTCGGAGGAGCTGCTGGATGACTCCTGTGAAGAGCTTTTGAACATCATGTTCCGCTATGTGGAAAACAGAGATCCTTCTGCCCGGCTGGATCTGGAAAAGGATCATGAGACAGCAAGAAGGATTGCGGAGGAATGCATCGTGCTCCTGAAAAATGAGGAACAACTCCTGCCGTTATCCCCGAAAACAAAGACCGCCTTTATCGGTAAATATGCGGCGGCTCCCAGATACCAGGGCGGCGGCAGCTCCCACATCAACAGCTTCCGGGTGGAATCCGCGCTGGAGCAGGCAGAAAACTTTGCAGATGTGGTCTATGCGCAGGGCTATGATGACGCGGCAGATGTCACGGATGAAGCCTTGCTCTCGGAAGCGGTGGAGGCGGCGAAGCATGCAAAAGCCGCGGTGATCTTTGCCGGACTGCCGGATGACTTTGAATCCGAAGGGTATGACAGGAAACATCTCCGGATGCCGGACTGCCAGAACCGCCTCATTGAGGCTGTGGCAGAGGTCCAGCCCAATGTAGCGGTGGTCCTGCACAATGGCGCCCCCGTGGAAATGCCCTGGCTTTCGAAGGTAAAAGCAGTCCTGGAGGTCTATCTCGGAGGCCAGGCCGTAGGCAGCGCCGCGGCAAATGTCCTGTACGGAAAGGTGAATCCCGGAGGACGTCTTCCGGAGACCTTCCCGCTGCGTCTGCAGGATACGCCCTGCTTCCTGACATACGGAGGGGAAAACGACCGGTCCGAATACCGGGAAGGCGTATTCGCAGGCTATCGGTACTATACCTCCAAGGAGATGCCGGTGCTCTTCCCATTTGGATACGGACTGTCCTACACCACATTTGACTATCAGAATCTGCATGTGGAAAAGGACAGCATCAAAGAATCCGAGGGGCTGAAGGTTACGGTGGATGTGACAAACAAGGGAGACCGGGCCGGAAAAGAAGTGGTGCAGCTCTATGTATCCCCGAAAGACAGCAAAGCGATCCGTCCGGTCAGAGAGCTCCGCGGGTTTGAAAAGATCGAACTGCAGCCGGGAGAGACGAAAACGGTCAGCTTTACACTGGACAGCCGGGCATTTTCGTACTGGAATACAGAGATCCATGATTGGTATGCAGAGTCCGGGGATTATGAGATCCAGATCGGGAAGTCCGCCCATGAGATCCTGCTGCGCGAGGCGGTGCATGTAGAGTCGGAAAAGGCGATCCCCAAGACCTTCCATCTCAACTCCACTCTGGGCGAGATCCTGGCGGATCCGAAGGGGAAAATGATCATGGAGCAGGCTATGGGCGGCGCCATGGGGGCCGGTGCGGCGGAGATGGCAAAGAGCGCGGACAAGGATGACGCAATCAATGCGGAAATGATGGCGGCGATGATGGAGGCTATGCCGCTGAGACAGCTATTGAGCTTTGTGCCGGGGGTGACGAAGGAATCACTGGAACAGCTGGTGGCGGCATTGAACGCCTGAAAAACAGAAAAAGGAGAGAGAAAAAATGGCAAAGAAACCGTTAGGAAAAGACAAATTCGGAATCCAGAAGGTCATGCGTGTAGGCGATTATTTCGGGGACTCGCTGGGGCAGTTTTCGCTGAATGCGATCTCCGGCCTGGTAGGCCAGCTCACCTACTTCTATACAGACAAGGTGGGGCTGGCGGCAGGCGCGGTGGCGACTGCGTTCATGCTCACCAAGATCCTGGACGCGTTTACGGATCTGATCATGGGAAATATCATCGACCACACCAAACCGGGAAAAGAAAAATACCGGCCCTGGCTTTTAAAGATGGCGGTCCCGGCAGCCCTGCTGATCATACTGCTGTTTACGGTTCCGGCAAATGTAAGCCCAATGCTTCAGATCATCTATATGTTTCTTACCAATTTCCTTCTGACCGCAGTGATCTATACGGCGATCGCGGTTCCCTACAGCGCGATCCAGGTTGTGCGGACCGCAAGCCAGGAGGAGCGCGGGACGATGGGAACCTTCCGCGCGGCGGCAGGCTATGTGTCCGGAATGATCATCGCGGTACTGACCATACCTTTGACCAATATCTTAGGCGGCGATCAGGGCGCATGGATCAAATACGGATTTGGGTTCGGACTGGCGGCTCTGCTATGCCTGCTTTTGTGCTATGCAAGAAGCAAGGAAACGAATCCGGCCGCAGAGGTGAAGCCGGAGGAGGACGAGGAGGAGCAGATCCCATTTGGGGAAGCGGTAGGAAAGCTGTTCCGGAATAAATACTGGGTGATGGTGCTGGTATTGAGCCTGTGCGCCAATGTGACATACGGCCTGGCCAATTCCGCGGGAACCTATTATGCGAAATGGATCTATGGAAATGACAACCTGATCGGGATCCAGGGAGCGATCGGAATGATCCCCACACTGCTGGGATTCATACTGGTAGGTCCCATGATCAAGAAGATGGGAGTTACAAAGACACTGCGGGTATCCTTCTTCCTGGGAATGGCGGCCAATGTGCTCCGTCTGCTGAATCCGTACCACTTCTGGATGAACACGATCCTGGGATGCTTCGGGACATTTTCCAATATTCCGATGATGTGTCTGCTGGGGGTACTGACGGCGATGTCCATTGACTATAATGAGTATCAATTCGGGCAGCGCATGGTGGCACGCTCCCAGAGCGCGGCAAGCTTCGGATGCAAGGTGGGGACCGGTGTCGGAGCCTCCCTGGTAGGCTGGTGCTTAGGCATTGCCAGCTACGACCCCAATGCGGCGGCTTTGACGGCAGGAACAAAATACGCGATCTTCACATTCAACATTTATATTCCGATCATACTGTTTGCGGTGATGTTCTTCGTATCGCTGAAATTCGATCTGGAAAAGCGGATGCCGGAGATCCATGCAAAGATCGCGGAGCGCAAGGCAGCAGCCCCTTGCCGTGCGGCGCGGGATTTTTCCGGTACTGCAGGGGCGTGATCTTGTACTGCTTTTTAAAGGCTGTCTGAAAATGGCTCTGGCTGGAGAAGCAGAGATAGCTGCTGATGACACTTAAAGGCTTGTCCGTAAACTGCAGCAGCTGCCTGCTTTCTTCCAGCCTGCACCGGAGAATATAGGCGCTCAGGGAAAAGCCCATCTGTTCCTTGAAGTAGGTGGAAAAATAGGAACGGCTGAATCCTACATATTCCGCCACGTCGCTGACCGTGATCGGCCTGTTCGTATTCTGCTGGACAAACCGGAGCGCGCGCAGGAGGAGTTCGTCGGAGGTGCCCGGCAGGAAACACTCCTGCACCTTCCCGGCAAAGTCCAGCAGCATCTGAAAACTCAGTGCATTCAGGGTGGCCGGATCATTGGTCTGTTCGGCCGTCCGGATATACAGGTCGGAGATCTGAAATGCGGTATCCGTATCCACTCCGCTTTTGATCGCGGATCTGGTGGCCAGGGTGGTCATAACGATGAATGTGTTTTTGATCTGCCGCAGCTGCGTGGGAGCAACCACTCCCGCCTGAATGACCGCGTCTGTGAAAGTCATGTTCTTTAACCCGTCTATATTTCCTGTCTCTATATAATGTAAGATCAGCGATTCTACCTCATAAGAATTATTGTGGGTAAAGGTCTCCTTCTGTTCGTATGTTTTTTCTACATGCTGTGCGGAAATCTCCCCGGAATCAGGTTTTAAAATATCGGAGAGCTCCAGCTTTTTGTGATTGACAATATAGTTTACCAGAAGCATTTTTGTGAGGAAGGAGGTCAGCGATACCGGAGGGATGAACTGAAAGAAGCCCTGAAAAAACGCGCGGTCCTCCTGCGCCACGATATAATCGGCATACATATGGTGGAAATCCGAGTCCGTAAAAGGAATGTGGTTGACCGGGCCGGCAAGGATCCAAAGCCCATGGGGGGTGCTTGCGTGTACAGAGGCATATAAGATCCCGTAGTCCGTGAAAAGGTAGGAAATGGCCTCTGCATTTTCGAAAAGAGCGTCCCGGTATCGGGCAGGGGGATATACGCAGGCCAGCTGCGTATCGGGAAACGCAAAGAGAAGCTCCGTATTTTGATACAGGTAAAAGGGGATATTCGTATCCTGATAAAACATCTGGCAAAGGGTTTTCAGATCATCGATTCGGTTCATGGGGCGGCCTCCTGTATGGAACTGCTGTGATTTATGGATATGATAGCAGAAACAGGACAGGATATCAAATAAATTTATAATATATCGAACAAATCTGAAAGAATTAGAGGCGGAAATCAGGTAGAATCATTGACAGATTGAAAGCTTCCTCCGAGAACTGGCGGTATTGTCTTATCACAGCAGGCTTGTGGAAGTTTCGTAAAAAAGAAAAAGGAGAAAGATATGAAATTATATGATCTGAGGACAGAATACAGAGTAAACCCGATCGGGATCGGCAGGATACACCCGAGATTCTCATGGAAAATGGAGTCCAAGCAGGCAGATACGGTGCAGAAATCCTGCCGCGTCCAGGTCAGGACCGGGGAAAAAATGGTTTGGGATCACAGGGAGGAAAGCGAGACTTCCGTACTGATCCCCTACGCCGGAACAGAGCTGGAACCGGAAACCCGATATCATGTGACTGTGGAGGTGACGGACAACCACGGAAATACGGCGTCGGAAACCATGACCTTTGAAACCGGGATCTTCCGGCCGGAGGAATTTCAGGCGAAGATGATCACCCATGATTTTCCGGAGGAGGAAACGGCATGTCCGGTCTTTTACAGGACATTTCCTTTAAAGGGAGTGGTGAAGCAGGCCAGGCTCTATTCTACGGCATGGGGAGTCTATGAGGCGTACCTGAATGGAGCGCGTATCGGGGACGAGCGCATGGCGCCCGGGTGGACCAGCTACCATCACCGCCTGCAATACCAGATCCACGATGTTACGGAGCTGTTGCGGAACGGATGTGGAAATGTGTCCCAAAATAAAAATCCGGAGCAGGACCGGCTGGATACTCAAAACGAGGTACCAAAACAGGCGGCATTGGAGATGATTGTCGGAAACGGCTGGTATAAAGGCATATTCGGTTTCATGCTGCAGAGCAGTCTTTACGGCAGCCGGACCGGTGCCTTTGCGGAGCTCCATCTTCTCTATGAGGACGGCAGCCGGGAAGTGATCTGTACGGATGAGGCCTGGAAGGTGAGAACCGGAGAGCTCCGATACAGCGAGATCTACATGGGAGAAACCATAGATACGGATCAGCCCGAGATCAGGGAGGGTCATGTATCCGTGGCTGAGTTCGACAAATCAATACTGACCGCCCAGGAAAATGAACCGGTGCGCATCACGGAGCGGATCCCGGCAAAGGAACTGATCGTCACGCCGAAGGGAGAAAAGCTGGTGGATTTCGGACAGAACCTGACCGGTGCCGCAGAGATCCGGGTGCACGGAAAAAAGGGACAGAAAATTGTCATCCGCCATGCGGAGGTTCTGGATAAGGACGGCAACTTTTACCCCGATACCCTGCGCCAGGCAAAATCCATTGACACCTATATCTGCAGCGGAGAAGAGCAGACGTTCCTGCCTCATTTTACATTTCACGGATTCCGTTATCTCTGTGTGGAAGGGCTTGACGAGCTGTCCACAGATCAGTTTACGGCCTGCGTGATGCATTCCGATATGGAGAAAACCGGAACGTTTTTCTGTTCCAACCCGAAGGTCAATCAGCTCCAGAGCAATATTTCCTGGGGACAGAGAGGCAATTTTCTGGATATTCCGACAGACTGCCCTCAGCGGGACGAACGGCTGGGATGGACCGGGGATGCCCAGATCTTCTCCTGGACGGCAGCATTTCACCGAAATACGGCTTTATTTTTCAGCAAATGGATGCGGGATGTGGCGGCGGAATCCTCCCTGGAAAAAGGAGTCCCCCATGTGGTGCCGGATATCCTGGGGCAGTACAGCTCTTCGGCGTGGAGCGACGTGGCGGTGATCGTTCCCTGGGTCGTGTATCAGATCTACGGCGATAAGGGGATTCTGGAGGAATCCTGGAAATGCATGCACGAGTGGGTAGACTATATCCGAAGCCAGTGCGGCGAAAACGGGCTCTGGCAGAGCGGCTTCCAGTACGGGGACTGGCTGGCGCTGGACAAGGAGGAGAGCGCGGATCGGACCGGGGCAACGGATAAATATTTCATCGCAAACGCCTATTATCTGTATGTGACCGACCTGGTGAAGCGGACTGCGGAGGTGCTGGGCCTTGGGGAGGCTGCGAAGGTATATCAGGAGCTGTATGACAACACCCTGGAAGCATTCCGCCAGGAATACTATACCAATACGGGAAGGATTGTCAGCGAGACCCAGACCGGGGCGGTGCTGTCCCTGTATTTTGACCTGGCCCGCGAGAAGGACCGGGAACGGATCCTGCAGACCCTGCGGACCAATATCGAAAATCATAAGAACCACCTGGCAACCGGTTTTGTGGGTACGCCGTACCTGTGCCATGCATTGTCCGAGAACGGGGCTCATGACCTTGCGGCGGCATTATTTATGAAGGAAGATTATCCGTCCTGGCTGTATGCGGTCAACAAAGGGGCGACCACCATCTGGGAACGCTGGAATTCCATCCTGCCGGACGGCAGCTTTGACGTGTCGGGAATGAATTCCCTGAACCACTATGCCTACGGCTCCATCGGGGACTGGATGTACCGGAAGGTGGCAGGAGTCAGCCAGCTGGAACCGGGCTACAAACGGTTCCGGGTGCAGCCCATGTTTGTGAAAGGGATCGAAGAGGCTGGGATCGAATTTGAATCCGTCTACGGGAAGATCTTGAGTCAATGGAGCTGCAGGGATGGAAAGATCCGGGTACATGTGGAGGTTCCGGCCAATACCTCGGCGGAGATCTGGCTTCCGGAAAAGGACGGAGCGATCAAGGCCGGCTCCGGGATCCATGAATACGAATATGAGACAGAGACCAGCCTTGCCTTTGAACGGTTCAGCATGGACAGCACGCTGGGAGAAATCCTGGCAGAGCCGCTGGCGGTAGAGATGTTCAACCAGATGGCGCCGGGCATGCTGGAGAATCCGATGCTTGCCATGGCGCATCAGATGACCATGGCGGAGCTGTGCGCGCAGGCGGCGGAGGCGAAGCCGCTGTATGGGGCGGTGATCGGGGCGCTGAATCAGCAGGAGATTGCGGATGCAAATGCAAAGTCAAAAAAAATGCAATAAAATGGTGAGAGCTTTGCCCCTTGCGGCAGCCGCAAAATAGCCGTGCAAGTATGACTGCCTGGCGCTTTGCGGGAATAGAGTGATATATCAGCCAACCGGCTCCAGCGGGAAATCTGCGGGAGCCGGTTTTATCATCGTATGCAGAAAAGCTGCCGGTTTTCTATATGGAAAGAACGCAGAAGATATGTTATACTGCAATTAAGCTGTTCCACTTTATTTCTGGACTTTCAAGGAACAGAAGAATACAGACCAGATTGTCCATAGTATAAAAGAACATGTTCCAATCAGTGGGCTGTATGTTTAGTGGTAGAAAGGAGCACAACTACATGGGGATTTATCTGAACAGCGAAGCCGCGTACAGATTATATAAAAATGAAGCAGAAAAGCCATATTTTGTAGATAAAACCTTGCTGCTTGAGGAATTATTCCCTCTGGTAAAAGAGGGGACAAACTATGTCTGTATCACGCGGCCTCGCCGGTTTGGCAAAACCGTTATGGCAAATATGATCACCGCTTTTTTTTCGAAAGCACGGGATGCGGCAGATATTTTCGATACATTGAAGATCAGCAGAAATGAGCATTGCCAAAGCTTTCGGAACCAGTTTGGAGTCATCCATATTTCTTTCAATGATATTTCAAGGCAATGCACAACTTATGAACAATACATTGACCGAATTGAAAGACGGCTGATCAGAGATTTGAAAAAGGAATATCCGGAAGTGGAACTGACTCAGGAAGATTCCGCAGTGGATGCTCTTTTAGAGATTTATGAGGAAGACAGCTCAGCGCGTTTTATTTTTGTGCTGGATGAATGGGATTTCCTGTTCCATCAGCCTTTTGCAACAGAGGAAGAAAAGAAGGCGTACTTGATGTTTTTGCGCAGCCTTTTAAAGGATCGCCCTTATGTACTGCTTGCATATATGACGGGAATCCTTCCGATCGCAAAATACTCAAGCGGTTCGGAATTGAATATGTTTACGGAATTTACGATGGCGGGGACACAGGCGTTCAGCGAATATTTTGGATTTACACAGGAAGAGGTCAACGATTTATATCAAAGATATCTGAAAAATTGCAGTATCCCGCAGATCACGCCGGAAGGGCTTAAGTTTTGGTACAACGGTTATCATACGGCTTCGCGGGAGCGCGTCTATAATCCGCGGTCGGTTGTGATGGCTCTGCGGTATAATGAACTGGCAAGCTATTGGACAAGTTCAGGTCCGTATGATGAGATTTATTATTATATCGAAAATAATGTGGCGGAAGTGAGAGACGATCTCGCGCTGATGGTTTCCGGTGTGCCGGTTCCTGCAAAGGTTCGGGAATATGCGGCGGCTTCCATGAGCCTTCGGACAAAAGATGAGATTTTATCCGCTATGGTGGTGTACGGATTCCTGAGTTATGAGAATGGAAAAGTGGCGATTCCGAATAAGGAATTGATGGACCGGTTTGATGAGATGCTGCAGAAAGAAGCATCTTTTGGATATGTGTACCGTCTTGCCAGGGAATCCGGTCGGATGCTGGAAGCAACTTTGCGGGGAGATACCGATACGATGGCAGAAATACTGGAATTGGTCCACAATACGGAAACACCGCTTATGCAGTATAAGTGTGATTCTGGAATTGAAGGTGGACCATACCCCGGAGGAAGCAATCCGGCAGATCATAAAAAAGAAATATGATCTCCGCTTCCGGGCAAAACTCGGAGAGCGTCCAAGATATACCGGAAGAATTTTGGCGGTAGGGATTGGATATGAGAAGAAGCGGAAAAAGCACAGGTGTAAGGTAGAAGTGCTGAGAGAAGCATGTGAAAGTTGAATCAGAGGACCTATTTCAAGCCGGCTGTTCGTATCAGGGAGCAGCCGGCTTGAAACTGTAAAATATGAACGATATTCAGGCAGAAAAGACTAAACCTTCAATACCTCAACACGCCCCTTCACATTTTATGATGTCATTTTGCCGAATCGGGAATATCTGCCGGGAGGATGCACATAAAAGTTGGCGCTCAGGACGTCTACTGCTGCGGCTGGAGTTACTGGGCACGGATGATGGAGATGCCGCCAGTAACAGGTTTTGAATTGCAGTCAATAACGAATCAGAAATACATTGCGCTGTTACAGGAATTTTGCTACCATAGTATCATTATATTATGAGAATACTCTATAAAGGAAAGGGACAGCACATATGAACCATAAACACACAAAAGCATGGAACAACGCGCCAGCTATAGATCTGAGATACAAAAAAGCCTCCCTCGATGATCTGGAACTGCTGACAAAAACCAGGATCCAGGTACTGCGGGCCGCAAACCGGCTGAACGATTCCGCCGATATGTCAGAGGTAGAAGCCGAATCCAGGGCGTACTACAAAAGAGCCCTGGCGGACGGAACCCATACCGCTTATCTGGTATTCGACGGTGAGACATTTGTGGGGGCAGGCGGGATCAGCTATTATACAGTCATGCCCACATTCCACAACCCGACAGGAAAAAAGGCTTATGTGCGCGAAGTGGCTGATCTCAGGGCATTTCATTTTTTACATACCGTATTCATCAGAACGATCATAACCACACAATCCACGATAATGAGCGCCAGAAAAAAATATGCTGCGGCGGCCGGAAGCACATCCTCCCAGACAGACACGACGAAGAGAAAAATCGTGATCACTGTCATTCCGCCTCCGGCCACCCTGCATAGCTTTTTTGCGTCGTACTTGCTTTTTTCATTTTTACTGGACGTGTTATATCCAGCGATCAGGCCGGAGCCGTGACCGCTCAGGAAAATGACGGACAACACGGCAAAAATAACAAGCATTACCCATGAAACCCATTCGGGTCCGTTGCTGAGATCTTTTAAGGTCATCGTTGCTTCCTCCTTCCAAATCAAAACCAATCCTTACAGCACATTCATTGGATCGGCAGTTTTATCTTACCATATCTGCCCGGAGGTTACCATACTGGATATCAGAAATACAGAAATCAGTTTTGGGATTCTGGAAATATTTTTCCGAAGGATGTTTTTTTTCTGTACAGAGAATAAAAACTTCGATATAATAGAGTTCATAATCATGTGATTTTCCGGGGGCATCCGGTAAAAATAAGGAGGTCGTCATGGCGAAAGGACAAGCGAAAAAGGTTCCGGTAAAGGTTCAGGCTAAAGTACAGCCGAAGGCAAAGACAGAGGTACAGGCGGATAATATGGTATTTTCCCTGGATATCGGGACGCGGAGCATCATCGGTATGGTGGGCGTTGTTGTAGAAGACAAGGTGAAGATCATTGCCATTGAAAAAGAAGAGCATAACGAGCGGGCAATGATCGACGGACAGATTGAAAATATAGAAAAGGTTTCTGCGCTGGCGAAAAAGGTGAAAAAGCGCCTGGAGGATAAGGTCCATACAAAGCTGAAACGCGTTTCGGTCGCGGCTGCGGGGCGTGCCCTTCGGACCAGCAGGGTGGATTACGAGATGGTGCTGCAGGGGCCCCAGGTGATCGACGATGAGGTCATCAACCGTCTGGAAGCGGGGGCCATCAGCAAGGCAGAAGCCCAGTTTGACGCGGAAAATGAAGCCCAGGAGGATACCCGCCGCTTTTATCTGGTGGGATATACGGTCTGCCAGTATTACCTGGACCAGTATATGATCTCCAGCTTAAAGGATCACCGCGGGAAGCATATCAAGGTGGATCTGATCGCAACCTTTCTACCCAGCGAAGTGGTAGAAAGCCTGTATACTACGATGAATAAGATCGGTCTGGAGGTTGCCAGCATCACATTGGAGCCTATCGCTGCCATCAATGCCGCCATCCCGGAAAACCTGAGACTCTTAAATCTGGTGATCGTGGATATCGGAGCCGGGACTTCGGATATCGCGGCCTGCACCAGCGGTAGTGTGACAGGATATACGATGGCGACGATCGCGGGGGATGAGATCACTGAGTCCATTATGAAAGAGTTCCTTGTGGATTTCATGACTGCGGAGAATATGAAGGCACAGATCGAGAATGAGGAAGAAATTACCTTTACGGATATTCTGGGATTTGAAAGAAAAGCTTCCAGAGATGAGATTTTCCGCTGCATCCAGGGCACGTCCGAATCTCTCTGCAGGGAGATCGCTGGAAAGATCCTGGATGTGAACGGAAGCGCGCCCTCCGCTCTGTTCCTGGCGGGCGGCGGCAGCAAGCTGGCAGGACTGAAGGAGGGCCTTACGGCGGCTCTGGAAATGGACAGCAACCGCGTGGCGATCGCGGGAAATAACTTCCGGACCAGCGCGTTTTCCGATGAATATGATTTAAATAATCCGGAGTATGCGACCCCCCTGGGAATTGCCATTTCTTCCGGATTGAATATGATCAATGACAGCTTTCGTGTCACATTGAATGAAAAGTCCGCAAAACTATTCCGGAGCGGGAGCTTTACGGTGATGAATCTTCTGATGATGAACGGCTACGGCTTTCAGGATATGCTGGGACGTTCCGGAGCAAGCGTGAGCGTCAGGGTGAACGGTAAGCGGAAAGTCTTTTACGGCATGGCGGCACAGCCGGCATCGCTGTTTATCAATAAAAGAGAAGGGCGGCTTTCGGATATCGTCCATGCCGGAGACCATATTGAGTTTGTACCGGCTGTCCATGGCCTTGCGGCAAAGCCCTGTGTAAAAGACATTGAAGGCGCCGCGGAATGCCTGGAGCTGTCCCTGAACGGAAAGCCGGCAGATCTGGAAACGCCTTTGAAAAACGGGGATATTATTCAGATGATGCTGTCCGATGAACAGCTTGCGGCCAGGAAGCGGGAGGCAGAGGAGAAGGCAGCGGAGGAAGCGGCTGCAGCTGCACAGAGGGAGCAGGAAGAAGCAGCAGCGGGTGCTGAGACGGAGAAGAAAGAAGACTTAACAGTTGAGGCAGAGCAGGGGGAAGCTTTGTATGTTGAGGAAGAACCGGAAGGAGTTTTGACTGTTGAGGAAGAACCGGAAGGAGCATTAGCAGTTGAGGAAGAACCGGAAGGAGCATTAGCAGTTGAGGAAGAACCGGAAGGGGCATTAGCAGTTGAGGAAGAACCGGAAGGGGCATTAGCAGTTGAGGAAGAACCAGCAGGAGCTTTAGCAGTTGAGGCAGAATCGGAAGAAGCTTTAGCGGTTGAGAAAGAACCAGCAGGAGCTTTGGCAGTTGAGGCAGAATCGGGAGAAGCTTTAGCAATTGAGGAAGAACCAGCAGGAGCTTTGGCAGTTGAGGCAGAATCGGAAGAAGCTTTAGCAATTGAGGAAGAACCAGCAGGAGCTTTGGCAGTTGAGGCAGAATCGGAAGAAGCTTTAGCAGCTGAGGCAGAACCGGAAAAGGATATATTGGCAGAAACAAGTATATCTGAAGCAGTGAATCCGGAATCAGAGTCAATGAAGCAGGAAAATCCGGGGACGGAAGCAAAGCCGATGAAGCAGGAGGATCCGCGGACGAAAACCGTGTCGGTGACAGAGCCGAAGCCGGTATCTGAACCTGCAACCGAAGAACTGCAGATATCCCAGGCAGAGCCGATAGCAGAGGAACTGCAGAAATATGAGGCGGAACCGCTGACAGAAGAGATGTGGATCCCAAAAGCCGGACTTGCGGAGGAAAAGCAGGAGTCGGAACCTGTAAAAAAAGAAATAGATAATGCCGCGAATAAGCTGTATAATGCGGACGAAAAATCTTTGGTTCAGGGAACTCTGAACCTGGAATTAGAGACAGGCGGAAAGCCGTCAGCCGATGCTGTACCGGTAAGGAGACACCATTCACAGAGCGGCGGCCTTTCAGCAAAGGAACGTACTTCAAAGCTGCCTTCCATAAAAGAGGCTCTTGCATCCAAGGGATTTTCCGCAAAGAAGGAGCCGGCCGCATTGCGCGGATCAGGAACCATTCTGTTCTATCTGAACGATACGCCATTGCGTCTGCCGCTGAAAAAGGACGGGGATTCTTATTATCTGATGGATATGATCGAATATTCCGGTATCGATCTGAAGCAGCCGAAAGGCAGGGTTACATTGAGTGTGAACGGGCAGCCCGGAACATTTATGCAGAAGCTACATGAGAGAGATATCATACGTATCGTGGAAGAGATATGAAAAAATTCCATCTGTACGGTGGCTGTGCAGTCCGTGTAATGACAGGAAAAGCTGCAAACAGCCGGGCTGCCATACCGAGGCGTACTCAGCGTAAGCGGACGGCAGCCGTGACCCGCGGAAAGGCAATGTGATTTTATGAAAAAATATGCAGTTGTGATACTTGTGTCTGCACTGGTAATTCTTGCGCTTGCGGGATGCTCCGGAGAATTTGAGATTCCGTTCTTTCGTCAGAGTACAGAACAGACGGTCACAGGACAGGTATGCCGGGTGGAAGACGATCTGCTTTTCATCCGGGCCGAAGGCGAGAAGGACGGGCCGGAAGAAGAGAAAGATGAAAATACCCCCGTTCCGGAGTACATAGGAGAAGAGCTGGAGATCAGGCTGACAAAGGACACGGTGTTCATGATCCGCAGACCCGATGAAGAAGCAGAGGGCAAAGCAGAATCGGCACAGGACGGATCGGAACGCTCAGAGGAGGACTCCAACGCCGTGGCAGACGACGGCTCAGAGGAGGACTCCAACGCCGTGGCAGACGACGGCTCAGAGGAGGACTCCAACGCCGTGGCAGACGACGGCTCAGAGGAGGACTCCAACGCCGTGGCAGACGACGGCTCAGAGGAGGACTCCAATGCCGTGGCAGATGACGGTTCAGAGGAGGACTCCAACGCCGTGGCAGACAACGGCTCAGAGGAGGACTCCAACGCCGTGGCAGACGACGGTTCAGAGGAGGACTCAAGCGCTGATTCAGACGGGAACACCGGGGAAATACAGGAGAAATTTGTTGAGGAAGAGATTCCAGCCAGTCACATTTCGGAAGGAGACGTGATTTCCGCCAGTCTGGATAAAAAAGGAAATGCATCCAAAATCCTGGTCATTTCCCAGGCCGGGCCGGGGGACGCGGGAAAGCTCAGGGAAGCGGAAGACTATGACGCGGCTGTAGAATTTGCCGTTGATATTGAGACGGACGGAGAAGTCTTTTCGTCTAAGGGAACAGATGAAAATACAGTCCATGTATACGGGGAGGCCAGGGCGGTCCTGAAAAATGCCGAGATCACCAGGACGTCCCGGGACAGCGCCGGAGGAAGTCCGTCCGCCTCCTACGGCGTAGGGGCGGCTCTGCTTACGACCAACGGCATTTCCTATATCAAAGACAGCACCGTTAGGACGGACGCGTCCGGAGCTGCCGGGATTTTTTCCTATGGAAATGCCCATGCCTATGCCATGAATACCGAAGTGTCTACAAGGCAGGACACCTCCAGCGGCATTCAGACGGCAGGCGGCGGACAGCTGTATGCCTGGAATCTGAACGTGGAGACCTTCGGGACATCCTCAGCGGCCATCAGCAGCGGCCGGGGAGGCGGCAGGATGGCAGTGGACGGCGGTGCGTATATCACCGGAGGGGCAGATTCGCCGGCGGTATCCTGCGGGGCGGATATTGCGGTCCGTGAAGCTGCGCTGACGGCAAACGCATCGGAGGCTGTCCGCGTGGAAGGCGGAAATGCGCTGCATCTGTATGAGTGCGGACTGACGGGAAATATGGGCGATGATCTGTACAACGACAGCGCCTGGAACGTGCTCCTTTATCAGGGAAGGCCCGGAGATTTTGAACCGGGAAACAGTACCTTTGAGATGAAGGGCGGCAGGCTGACGGCCAACAACGGCGGTATCTTTTACACGACAAATACAGAATCCACCATTACGCTGTCCAATGTAGAGATCGTATACCCGGATGTTCGGGATTTCTTTCTGAAATGTACGGGAAATGATCATCCGGACGGCTGGGGAAAAGCTGGCTCCAACGGGGCGGACTGCTTGTTTACCGCGGAAGGGCAGGACATGGAGGGCGATATCGTCTGGGATGAGATCAGCCAGCTTGATTTTTATATGACGAAAAACAGTACGCTTAAGGGAGCGGTCCTGCAGGAAAAAAATGATGGCGGCAAGGACCGCGACGGGTATTGCAACCTCTATATTGAGGAGGGCTGTACCTGGACCGTGACAGGAAACAGCAGTCTGAACCGGCTCTCCTGCAGCGGGCGGATCGAGGACGATGAGGGAAAAACAGTGACGATCCGGGGCAAGGACGGCACGGTCTATGTGCAGGGAACCGGAAAGTATACGATCACGGTGGTATCGCACGAACCGGCGGCCAACCTGTCCGGCGCGTCAGAGATCAGCCGGTGGACGGATCATCAGACAGAGGTTCCGGAGATCTTTTTGTAGTTTCAGGCGTGATCAGGTAAAAGGGATCTGTCCGGCAGGGAATTCCATGCCGGACAGATCCTTTTGCGTTCATTACAGGCAAAAATCATTCCAATCCACTTATCCATTCGCAAAAACCGTGCTGACGAACTCTTACGTCTGCTAACGCAGCCGCTCTTCGCTTTCCAGAGTGCGGATCAGGTTGACCATTTCGATGGCGGCCTGAGCACATTCCGCCCCTTTATTGCCGGCCTTGGTGCCTGCCCGCTCAATGGCCTGTTCGATGGTATCGGTGGTAAGGACACCGAACAGCACCGGAATGTCACTTGCTAAGGCCACATTTGCAATGCCCTTGGAAACCTCGCTGCACACGTAATCGTAGTGGCTGGTACTTCCGCGGATGACAGCCCCAAGAGCGATCACCGCATCATATCTTCCGCATTTTGCCATCTTTGAAGCGATCAGCGGAATCTCAAATGCGCCCGGAACCCAGGCAACATGGATATCATCGGCACATACACCGTGGCGGAGAAGCGTATCTTCGCATCCACTAAGCAGTCTGGAAACGATAAATTCATTGAAACGGGCAGCGGCAATCCCGATCCGAATACCTTCTGCAACCAGTTTCCCTTCAAATATTTTCATGACAATTTTCCTTTCTTTATATAGACATTTCATTCAGCCGGTCAAATCGTTGCTGACGCCGCGGAATAGTTCAGGAAATGGCCCATTTTTTTCTGCTTGGTACGCAGATAAAACAGATCTTCCCGTGTGGCATCCACCTGGATTGGTATGCGTTCCGTAATCTCCAGTCCGAAATCCTTCAGCTGATAGATCTTGTCTGGGTTATTGGTCAGAAGCCGCAGCTCCCGGGCTCCCAGGTCGCGCAGGATCTGCGCGCCGATCCAGTATTCCCGCATGTCCGGGGCAAAGCCCAGCTTTAAATTGGCCTCCACAGTATCATACCCCTGTTCCTGCAGCTCGTAGGTTTTCAGCTTATTGATCAGTCCGATGCCCCGTCCTTCCTGGCGCATATACAGCAAGATACCCCGTCCTTCCTTTTCGATCATCCGCAGGGCGGCTTCCAATTGCTGCCCGCAGTCGCACCGCCGGCTTCCCAGGATATCTCCGGTGAGACATTCGGAATGAACCCGGCACAGCAGTCCCTTTCCATTGCCGACCTCTCCCTTTACAAGGGCAACGTGGCTCTGGCCGGTCAGGTCATCGGTATAGCCGTAGATCATGAAATCTCCATAATGGGTAGGCAGTTTGGCAGCGGCCTCCCGGAGCACATGCTTTTCATGAAGCCGGCAGTAATCCTGCAGGTCTTTGATGGAAATGACCTTCATATTCCAGGTTTTTGCATGCTCCAGTAGTTCGGCGGTGCGCATCATGGTACCGTCTTCCCGCATAATCTCACAGCATAGTCCGCATTCCTCCAGCCCTGCCAGACGGCACAGATCCACGGTGGCTTCGGTATGACCGGCTCGTGTCAGTACGCCTCCCGGACGGGCCGTCAGCGGAAATATATGCCCCGGCTGGCGGAAATCCTGAAATCCGGACATGGGATCTGCGCATTTCCGGCAGGTCAGGCCCCGCTCTTCTGCGGAAATGCCTGTGGAGGTGTCAATATGGTCCACGGAAACGGTGAATGCCGTTCCGTGATTGTCGGTGTTTTGCTTCACCATCTGTTCCAGTCCCAGGCGTTTCGCAATCTCTGCGGACATGGGGGTGCAGATCAATCCTCTGGCATGTGTTGCCATAAAGTTTACATTTTCCGTCGTGGCGAACTGGGCGGCGCAGATCATGTCGCCCTCATTTTCACGGTCCGGATCATCCATACACAGGATGACGCGGCCGGCTCTCAGCTCGTCCAGCGCGTCTTCGATCGCTGCAAAGTTCATGATGAATCTGTCTCCTTCCAATAGAATTTGCTCTCTTTTTGTATGTATGATCTGCCCGTCAAAAGGTCTCATTTCCCTTGCCGGCCAGATCATATATTTCTTCCATAAAAATGGACGGCTTCCACCATAGAATCGGAATGGACTTCAAAATCCATGCTTCCGTAGAAAATCCTCTGTGATCCTGCTTTCCGGCAGCGGCGCAGGAGCAGGCCCTGTGATCAGCCTCTGCACGTATTTTCCAATAATATCATTTTCCAGATTGACCGGATCGCCTGCTTTCTTTGTGAGAAGGGTCGTGTGCCCGCAGGTATGGGGGATGAGAGAAACACGAAAGCTTTGCTCTGTCAGTCCGGCCACAGTCAAGCTGACTCCGTCGATGGCAACGGAGCCTTTTTCCACGATCAGGTTCAGGACGTCAGGCGCGGCTTCCACGGTGATCCACACCGCGTTTTCCTCCCGGCGTACAGTGCGGATGGTTCCGGTCCCGTCAATATGCCCTGAAACAATATGCCCGCCGAATCTTCCGTCTGCGGCCAATGCCCGTTCCAGATTGACGCGGCTGTCTGTGCAGAGCGCTCCCAGGTTGGTCCGGCGCAGGGTTTCCGGCATCACGTCGGCAATAAAACCGTCCGGCAGGAGTTTTGCGGCGGTCAGGCATACGCCGTTGACCGCAATGGAATCTCCCGGCCGGGTATTTTCCAGGACCGTATCGGCCTGGATGGAGATCTGTCCGGAGGTACGGTTGGAAATCACATGGCGTACCCGGCCGATCTCTTCTATGATTCCTGTAAACATTTGAAATACCTCATAAATTTGATTCGAATTCAGCTTTTCGTAGATAAATTTGTACAGTCTGTTTTCTCGTCCTTATGCGGCTGTTTGCGTCATATGATACTGTAGGGCGGATTTATGTGGCGCTCAGTATAAATTCTAATAACAGGTCGCCGCCGACAGAAGATACCGCAGGGGATGAAAGCCGGATTCCATCCCCGGGCGTGGGAAATCCGATCCCTTCCACGGGGGTTTTTGCATCCCGTCCGCCCAGCAGAAGAGGAGCGATATAAGCGTATACCCTTTGCACCAGTCCGGCCCGGAGCATGGCTTCATTCAGTGTGCCGCCGCCTTCCAGAAGGATGCTGTCAATCTCCATGCGGCCGAGTGCGTCCATCAGAGACGGGAGAGAAACATGGCCGTTCTCTTCCGGAAGCTCCAGCAGGGTGATGCCCAGAGCTTCCAGCGCGGACCGTTTTTCCCGTGTCCCGTGGGTATAGGCGATGACCGTTCGATATTGTCCGGCTGTACGGCATATACGGCTGTCCGTAAGAATCCGCAGGCAAGAGTCACAGATGATACGGACGGGCTGACGCGGGGGCTCTGACAGCCGGTCCTCCAGTCCGGAGGATTCTTCTTCTGCCAGGCAGTTCAGCGGCCGATTCTCCGACCCGGCTGTCTGTTTCTCCGTCCCGCAGTGAAGCGGATGGTCCTCCAGTCTGGATCTTTGCCTTTCCACCCGGCAGTTCAGCAGCGGATCATCCGCCAGCACGGTGCCGATCCCGGCCAGGATCCCGGTGTACTGACGGCGCAACTCATGAACATGTTCTCTGGCCTCCCGGCCGGTGATCCATTTGGAAGCGCCTGTGCGGGAGGCGATCTTTCCGTCGGCGGTCATGGCGTATTTCATCGCCACATAGGGCCGTCCGGTTGTAACATAGTGAAAAAAGACCACGTTGACTGCATCGCATTCGTCCTGCAGAAAATGTTCCGTTACAGTGATTCCGTTTCTGCGCAGAAGCTCCGCGCCGCCGGCTGCTTTCGGATTCGGATCCCGGGAGCCGATGACCACATGGGCGATCCCATTTTCCAGGATGGCATCCGTACAGGGCGGGGTCCGTCCCTGATGACAGCAGGGCTCCAGCGTTACATACATGACGGCGCCTGCGGGATCCTCGGTACAGGAAGCCAGTGCATTGCGCTCCGCGTGGGGGCCGCCGCGGCGGCGATGATACCCCTCACCGATGACGCGCCCGTTTTTTACGATCACGGCGCCCACCATGGGATTCGGGTTCGTTTGGCCAAGCCCCAGCCCGGCAAGACGGATGGCGCGGCGCATATATTGTTCTTCCAGCATAGTTTTCCCTCCGTTTACAGTAACAGAAACTGCGTAAAATAACCGGATCCGTTGACATGTGCGGCGAGACTATTGCTGCTGATTGCCGCGGATCGTTAACCGGCATGAAATCTATATCCGTATCCGGCGATGGTTTTAATGAAATCCACATCCTTTGCGACGCCCCTGCATTTTTTTCGGATCTGGAACACGGTATTTTCCACTGCATGGCAGTACCCGCCGGAGGGCTCATGCCATACCGCCTCATAGATCTGCTCCTTGGTATAGGTGACATCAGGATTGGAATACAGCATGTACAGGACATCAAACTCCTTGGTTGACAGATAGATTTCCTGACTGTTGACCGTGGTCTGGTGGTTTTTCACACTCATATGCAGCCGGGAGGAGATCGTTTGGATCCCGAAAAATTCCTGGGCCGCAATGCAGTCCATTCGGATCTGGTCCAGAAGCATGGACAGGTTTTCAAATTTGTTACCATACCGCCTGCGGCGGCACAAATGATGACGAAAGCTTCGATTCCATATTTCCATATAGACTAAATGGGTGTATTCTTATTTTCA
>NZ_JBQIKP010000048.1:0-34440 GCF_056796775.1 Schaedlerella sp. | reverse complement strand
TTTTCGATGTCAGATAAAGAGTATTGGAAAAATATACCTTCGTAAATATGCATAATTTTTTCTGTAATATCCCTACATGTTCATTCATGCGTTTATTCTGGGCTGTTTTTGCACATGTCTGTAAAGTGTCGGTGAATAATAACCACACGTAAACACAATTACAAAAATTCGATAAAATTTTTGTTGACAATGTGCTCTGGATACTATATAATAGGTTTTGCGTCACGGGTGGGACGTATGGTTTTGATGTTGCGGGGTGTGGCTCAGCTTGGCTAGAGCGCCTGGTTTGGGACCAGGAGGTCGCAGGTTCGAATCCTGTCACCCCGACTTGACATGCGGGTGTAGTTCAATGGTAGAACACCAGCCTTCCAAGCTGGATACGTGGGTTCGATTCCCATCACCCGCTCTCTTACAGATATTGATAATGTAAGAAGGAAGCCTACACAGTGCATGGGGGCTGTTTCATTTATGAGTCTGTAGCTCAGCTGGATAGAGCAACGGCCTTCTAAGCCGTAGGTCGAGGGTTCGAATCCCCCCAGGCTCGTTATGGTGGGTATGGTGCAGTTGGTTAGCGCGTCGGATTGTGGTTCCGAATGTCGTGGGTTCGAGTCCCACTACCCACCCTCTTCTCGCAGGAAGAAGAAAGCATCAGAGAGACATGATGTTTATCCAAGTCTTTGATGGGCTATCGCCAAGCGGTAAGGCACAGGACTTTGACTCCTGCATTCGCTGGTTCGAATCCAGCTAGCCCAGTTTACCCGGATAATTCGGGTTTGGGAATTTCATAAGATTACGGGCGTGTAGCTCAGGTGGCAGAGCACTTGACTTTTAATCAAGTTGTCCGGGGTTCGAATCCCCGCACGCTCATTTGGTGACAATATCCTGGAATTGATTCCCGGATATTTTTTCATCCATAATAATATAGGATCTGATATAAGAGACATCAAGCAGCGGATCATTCGCAGTACAAATGATTCTGCAGGCTGTGATCTTAGATTCTATTTTTAGATCATGCGGATATGGCGGAATTGGCAGACGCGCCAGACTTAGGATCTGGTGTCTATGACGTGCAGGTTCAAGTCCTGTTATCCGCATTGAGCTGAAAACACCGGAGGTCCTGTTTATAAGGTTTTCCGGTGTTTTTCTATTTGTAAAATCAGAAAAAAGGGGCAGAAAAGGGGCAAACTTTTCATGCCCCGAAGTGTCGATATTCTCTTTAGATTTTCCAAACAAAACCATGCAATATCCATGCCCAAGCCGCATATACTGATCATATATAAATCCGCGGAGGCAATGAACCATGCAGCAGATCGCAGTCATTCTCATTTTGACGGGCATATCGTTTCTGATCGGACTTGCCGTAGGCTTTTGCTGCGGCAGGAGCGAAAACTGAATCCCGCAATATGGATCAGCGAACTTCAAAATCAATCCTTATTTCAGAAAGCATTGCTGATATTTCGCCTGATCCTCCTCCAGTTCCATAATCATATAGCTGCCTTTCCGCCCTTCCTGGCGCGGAAAGGACAGGCTCCCCGGATTCAGCACCGTGATGTCCGGATTCTGTTCCAGATAAGGCCGATGGGTATGCCCGAACATGACAATATCCGCGCTCCTCGCTCTGCCTTCCTCTTTCACCTGCTGCGGATCCAGGGAAACGCAGTAAGTATGTCCATGGGTGATAAACACCTTTTTTTCCCCGATATAAAATTCATCCTCCTTCGGAAGTTCTGAAAAGAAGTCGTTATTTCCTCTGACAATGTGCTTTTCACACGCTACCACAGCGTTGATATACTCCTCTCCGCCTTCTACATCCCCCAGATGGATAAACATGTCTACCGCACCCGCACTCTCTAACGCACGATCTAGGTTTCTGTGATAACCGTGTGTATCACTGACAATTAAGATCCTCATTCCTCTCCCTTCCCAAATCTTGCTTCTATAATCCTGTGCATGGCACGAAGGGCATTTCCCCGGTGGCTGAGTTCGTTTTTCTTATCCGGATCCATCTGCGCGGTTGTGCAGCCATATTCCGGCACGTAGAAAATGGGATCGTATCCGAAGCCATTTTCTCCAAGCATCTCTTTTGCGATCGTACCTTCGATCGTACCGCGGACTGTCTCCACACTTCCGTCCGGAAATGCAGCCGCCACCGCGCACACAAAGCGGGCAGTACGCTCTTCATCCGGTATCCCCTCCAGTTTGTCCAGCAAGATACAGTTCTTAACATCATAGGAAGTGTCCTCGCCCGCAAATCTTGCGGAGTAGATCCCCGGCGCCTTATCCAGATAGTCGATCTCCAGCCCCGAATCATCTGCAAGAACGATATCGTCGGGCAGAAGCCTTGAAATTGCCCTTGCCTTGATCTCTGCGTTTTCTTCAAAAGAAATACCGTCTTCCACGATGTCCGCCTCAACTCCCAACTCCTTCATGGAATAGACCGGCATTCCCAGATCTGATAAAATCATACGGATTTCTGCCATCTTATTTTCATTTCCCGTCGCAAATACGATTCTTCTCTCCATAATCCTACCTTCTTAGTTCCTCTTACGTCTTTCTTAAGTTTACTGATTTATAAATTCATATCCAATCCAGTAACAGTATAACATAAACCTGTGCTTTTTGCGATAAAAAAACGCAATCTTACTTTTATTTATTGGAATTTTTTCTTGGGAGGCTTCGGTCCCATAAACTGGTAAAAATAGGTCTTGATCATGCCGTTGTAGATCTTCCGGTTCTTATCTGCTTTCCTCCCAAAATAACGTTCCGCATCCTCATAGCCGGTGATCACATATGCGGACCAGTCAGACAGACGGCGGAAGCTTTCCCCAAAATCCCGGTAGATCTGCGGCAGAGACTGCCGGTCCTCCAGCCTTTCCCCATAAGGAGGGTTGGTAATGATAAATCCGTATTTTTTCGGATGACGGAGATCACTTACCGGACGCTGCTGCAGATGGATCAGATGATCCACTCCCGCGTCGATCGCATTCTGTCTGGCCGCCCGGATCACATCCCCGTCGGCGTCATAGCCCTGGATATCTGTTTCCACATCCGGGTTCTCCTGCTCCCTGGCCTCATCCGCAGTCTCCCGCCACAGCCTCCTCGGAATCAGCTCCGGCCAGTCCTCTGCCGTAAATTCCCGATTCAGACCCGGAGCGATATTTGCGGCGATCATTGCCGCCTCAATGGGAAATGTACCGCTTCCGCAAAACGGGTCTACAAGGATCCTGTCCTTTTTCCAGGGTGACAGCAAAATCAGCGCAGCCGCCAGAGTCTCTGTAATGGGAGCTTTGCTGGAAAGCTGGCGGTACCCCCGCTTATGTAATGATACTCCGGATGTATCGATACCAATCGTTGCGATATCTTTCATGAAAAAGACACGGATCGGGTAGGACGCGCCGTCCTCCGGAAACCGTTCCTTGTGATAGCAGGTTTTCATCCGCTCTACCATCGCTTTTTTCATAATAGACTGTATATCAGAAGGACTGAACAGCGCGCTCTTTACTGACGCGGCCTTAGTTACCCAGAACCGGCCGTTTGCAGGGATATAGTTTTCCCATGGAATCTGCTTTGTTTTTTCAAAAAGCTCGTCAAATGTAACTGCCTGAAATTCCCCGGCCTTTAACAGAATCCTCTCTGCCGTTCTTAGAAATATGTTGGCCCTGCAGACTGCCTTCATATCCCCCTGAAAGGTTACCCGGCCGTCTTCCACCTTGATAATCTCGTATCCCAGATCCAGAATCTCTCTTTTCAGCACCGATTCCAAACCAAAGTGACAGGGAGCAATCAATTCTACCCTTTCCATGAATACCTCCTTCAAATCAAATAATCCTGGTTCATACAAGGCAATGCGTTAACCGCATCGTCCTGCTCGGACATTTATTATCTTACTATAAATCAGGGGCGTAGTAAAGCTGAATTTACTACGCCCCTGATCTATACTCGCAGCCGATCAAATCAGTCGTGAGTATCACGTCTCTGCTGCTACTGCATGCTGACTAGTAGTTGTTCTTCTCGTCGTATGCGTTCTTGTTCTGGCTGTTGCTCTGGTGACAGTTCTTATTCTGTGCGTTAGAGCTGTTCTTGTTCTGTACATTCTTGTTAGAAGAGTTCTTGTTGCTCTCATCTGCGTAAGATGAATATGAGCTGTTGCTGTTTGAATTTGAGTTGTTAGTATTCTTTGCCATGAGTAAATTCCTCCTGAAATTTATTTAGTACACTCCTATTCTCTCTCCATTTTGATTTTTTATGCATCAAATTCCAGCTCATTTTCGATTTTAGCCCATTTTAAGCCATTTTCTTTTAATTTTTATAAAGAATTTTTCATTTTTGCTTGCATTTTCCAATTTCATATATTATACTAAGATTTGTAGAAAGTATACTTTCTACAACCCCTTATTAATTATTTATACTCCCCTCAAAAGACCGATGGCTCCCCCATCGGTCTTTTACTGATTTACAGGATACACCCTGACCAGACGCGTCCTGTAACTTTACTGTTCTCTGTGCTTCACGATCGCCGGCCTCCGAATATGCGGACCACGATCATTACAATGAGGATCGGTACCAGTATAGGGGCCAGAAGAGCGACAACTCCCCTGACAATGGCAACGACCAGAAGAATGACCATGACCACAAACAGGATCAAAAGAATTCTGTGTATCCAGGTGTTCAGAGCAAACATATGCGTCCCCTTGCGATCCTGCTGAGAGCCGCGATCCTCATAAGAGGAAGCGCCTCTGTCACTTCCTGCCTCATGTACGGTCTCCCAGTCCGTCCCATCACTGGCATCGGTGATCGTCCGTGCCAGGATCCAGGGATCGCCAAGCATGTCCACCACTTCCTGCTCGCTTTTTCCTTTTGCCGTCTCTTCTATAATATATCGGTCATAATAGTCCATATTCTCCTGCACCGCGCTGCTGCTCAGATTGCCCTGCAATGCTTTTTTCAGCTGTGCAAGAAATTCACTCTTCGTCATATTGTTCCCTCCTCAGTCCTGAAACCTGAAAGCCTTCCAAGATGTTCTCTCATATCTCACTGTCCTGAAAACGTATCTCCAAAAAAACTTCGCTTTTAGGATAGCACAATCTTCCACACTTTCCAAGTGCCATCCGCATAAATTTTTCCTGCCTTTTCTTACATTTTTCTAAATCCTTTGCTGAGTTCCCTGAAAATTCCAGCCTGCTCATCCATTCGCGAAATCCGTACTACCGCACTTTTGCGTCTGCTAACACAGTTCACAGATTGTTCATTTATCATTTAAAAAACCTTCACTTTATCATCACGTTTTCTTCATTTCTCACGGATATACTAAAAATATCAAATGAAGAATGCATTTGATACCTAAAGCAGACGTCAGAAGATTACTTGAATAAACTTTTTCATAATACATGCCGGGGATTGAGAGATCAGTCACCCGGCATCCTCCCTTTTTCGAGCAATTTCCTCCTGCCGGGCAGGGCAAAAAAAGCAAATTCCGATGTACAGAACATCTGCCGCCTGCAGCTTTTCTGCATATGATGGTATACAAAAAGGCCGTCTCTAAGACAGCCTTATATATCATCCAGACATGCCTGGATCGCCTCATTCAGTGAAAGCATCTTGTCATCCAGCTCCGCAACCATCTGGGCGCACTCCCGAAGATCCCTGCTGATATACTCCGGTGCGTTTCCTTCGAATTTATAGTAAATCTTATGCTCAAGACTTGCCCAGAAATCCATTGCTATTGTTCTGATCTGAATCTCAACCTTTGTATCCACAACACTGTCGGAAAGAAAAATCGGCACAGACACAAGCATGTGATAGCTCTTATATCCGCTTTCCTTCGGATTCTTGATATAATCCTTGATCGACAGTACCTTCAGATCACTCTGATTTCCGATCATCTCAGCCAGCTGGTATATATCCGAGGTGAAAGAACAGATCAGACGGACTCCCGCGATATCGTTGATATATTTTACCATATTTACAATGGAAGTCTCCCGGCCGTAACGCTTCAGCTTCTTTACAATGCTCTCCGGTGTTTTGATTCTTGTTTTAATATGCTCGATTGGATTGTATTTATGTACGTGCTGAAATTCATCGTTCAAGATCTCAAGCTTGGTCCCAACTTCCTTCAGGGCTGCGTTATACAGAAAAATCACTGTCTTCCAGCTGTCTACGTCCTCATAATTCCTGATTGCATCCTGCATCTGTTGTTCTCCCCTCAATTGATCACCTCCTTACTCAAGTATCCTTTACTGTTCACGGCGCCCTGCACTCTGCCGCAGGACATCCGCCCAGTAAAGCAGCGGTTTCGGGCATACAGCCCCCGCTTTTTTACAGTCCTAAATGTTATCATATCACGTACAGCCCATCTATTCAACCGAATTCTCTGTTTATTCAAAATACATGCATATTTATGTATATTGATCATTATAATGAACAACTGACGCAGTTCTCATCCACATAAAAATCACCAGGCAGTTTTGTGATAAATGATCCGCACAAAAAATCTGGTGATTTTTATAGAATATACCTTATATAATGGCCGTATGTCCATAATGGGATGCCCTTGGGGATACCTTGTGAAACGGCCGCATAGCCATGATGGGATGCCCCTCTGGGTATACGTTTGTAAAACGGTTACAGGTCCAACCCCATGTCCCCATAACGAATCCAGTTCTTCTTACGCATAAATTCTGATATCACCCAGGTCAGCACTGCCGGAAGGAGGATCTGGATCACCAGGATCTTCACCAGGACTATGGTGGCTGATTCTGTCTGGGTCATGACCTGCCATGTCATGATCTGTCCTACCAGACCGGCAGTCCCCATGCCGGAACCTGTGGCATTGCTTGTCATATGCAGCAGCATGGTTCCGACCGGTCCCAGAATTGCACTGGAAAGAATTGCCGGAAGCCAGATCAAGGGTCTGCGTACGATATTAGGCACCTGCAGCATGGAGGTTCCGATCCCCTGGGCCAGCAGCCCTCCGAATTTATTTTCCCGGAAGCTGGCCACGGCAAACCCCACCATATTGCAGCAGCATCCGATCGTAGCTGCTCCGGCCGCAAGCCCGGACAGGTTCAGGATGATGCCCAGCGCCGCCGAACTGATCGGAAGGGTCAGGATCATTCCCATCAGGACGGAAACTACGATTCCCATGAGGAACGGCTGCTGCTCTGTCCCCCAGTTGATCAGCGATCCCAGCCAGGCCATAAACTTTGATATGGGCGGACCCACAAAGATCCCCACCAGCGTTCCCGCGCCGATACATCCCAAAGGTGTCAGGATGATGTCCAGCTTTGTCTTCCCATTGATCAAGATTCCGATCTCGATTGCGATATAGGCCGCCACAAATGCCCCCAGCGGTTCTCCTGGCCCTGCAAATACCATGGTGCCGCCGTCCTGTATCACCTCGCCTGAGAGCAGCTTGCCGGCAAAGGCGCCGATCATCCCCACCGTAGCGGCTGACACGACCACCAGCTGATCCGCCTGAAATTTTCTTGCAACCCCCACGCCGATCCCGGCTCCTGTCATGGCTGCCGCCATCTTCCCGGCCAGATAGATCAAATTGCCCGTGTCTCCTCCTACGAACAGGCCGATCTGCTGGATGATTGTCCCAATGATCAATGTGGCGAAGAGCCCTTGAGCCATTCCGCCAAGTCCGTCTACAAAAATTCTGTCCAATGCACTTTTCATCTTTTCTTCCCCCATAACAGGTTACTTTCCGTCTTTATGTCATATTACCTTTTACATTGTAAAATAGCATATCACGATTTTTCTCTTTTGTCATTAAATTTCCTCTCTTTTCTTTTCCCCTGTCTGATGATATACTGGATTTGGTATTTACTCTAGGAACTTTAAGAAAATAACTGATACATCCTGACTTATCCGTATCACTTATTTTTCTGCAGTTCCTTACTGAAAATAAGGAGAGTTTTCGATATGTTCCGTTTATGGGGAAAAGAATGGAAGGATAACCGCATGGTCCGCGACACGGTGATCTGTGATGAGAGCGATGACACACGTACACATAAGATTTTCAACGCACTGGATGCCATCTGCTATGAATTTGACCTGAGCAAGCCTATTTGGCTGGATGCCACGGTCGCAGAATTTAAGCGTCACAGCAAGGCACGGTTTTACCAGGATAATTTTGTGGATTCCATTGATTTTGACTATCTTGAAATCCAGGTAATCGAAGAATAGCTATGTAAAAATCATACAGGCAGAAATCATCTGCATGCTGAATACCGCGTCATGAAAGAGACAGCGTCCGTCCCGGTTCCGCTGTCTCTTTGCTTTTCTTTTCTGTTTTTCTACAGCTTCTTATTCATTCCGGATCGCTGCCAGCGGACTCAAACGCATGGCGCGCAGTGCCGGAAAGTAGCCGGCTACCATACCCACCAGCACGGCAAATCCCATGGATGCGGCCACCAGCCACACCGGTATGTAGGATATATCGCTGTCCAGTCCCATGGCCCCGCCGTGGGCAGTAACCACATTGATCGCAAAGGACAGCAGAAAGCTCAGGATATTGCCGGCCAGACCTCCGATAAAGCCGATAAACGCAGCTTCCAGGAGGAACATCTGCTTGATATTGCGCAGGCTGCAGCCCAGCACCTTGATGACTCCGATTTCCTTCGTCCTCTCATAGATGGACATCATCATCGTGTTGGCAATTCCGATGGCCGCTACAAACAGCGACACAGCGCCGATTCCGCCCAGCACCGCCTCAATCATGGCAAACTCCTGCTGTGCGCTTTTCAGGTATTCCGCATTGGTGCTGGTCCTGTAGCCCATCCCCTGGATGGTTGCGGCCAGATCCTCTACGTGATCGATATCATCTGCCTGCACCATGGCATTGGTATAGGCGAAGAACTTATAAGGCTTTCCCGTCTGCGTCTTAGGCTGTCCGGGAATGGCTCTTCCCCTGTATTCCTTCTGCAGAAAGTTTTTTAATGTCCAGATATCGCAGTATACGTTATAGGAACCATTCTTGTAGGTCTCGATTCCTCCGGACATCATTCCGCTGGCCTGAACCACATACTTTTTTGGGGCTTTCACCGGCGCGGAATTCCCCTCCGAACCAAATGTCCCAGAATTAGTACCTGACTGCGCGTTAAAATAGTCCTCCTGGCTCAAAACCAGGAACACTGGGTCCTTCATAAAATCAATATCCGGAAGCTGCTGCGTCTCCCAATATCCTTTGTTGGAACCCTTTTCATAAAAATCCATGGGAACCATATTTCCAATGACCAGTTCCAGGCTTGCAGAATTGGTTTCCGGCATACGGCTGCCCTCCACAAGCTCCATATTCTGCCTCTCCAGTTCATCCGGAGTCATGCCTACCAACTGGATATAGCCATAGTAATTTCCGCTCAGGATGACAGAGCTCATGGTAAGAGACGGAGTCACGCTTTTCACATGCTCCAGCTGTTCTATCTCCGTAATGGCATCATCGGTGACATATTTCGTCGCTTCGCCCTCCTCCGAGCCATTTGAAAAATAGTACATACCGCCGCCCGCATCCTGTCCGGTCACCGTAATGGCCGTCATGCCTCCCGCCTGCTCGATCTGCTTGTACATGGACTGCTGCATCCCAAGCCCAAGGGAGATCATGACTACGATCGAAGCCGTACCGATCACCACGCCCAAGATTGTCAGAAAGGTCCTGAGCTTTCTTTTTTTGAGGTTTCCGCTACTCATCCTCAGTAAATCGATCCACCTCATCCACTAAATCCTCCTCTTCTGCCTGTGCCCGTTTTTTCTTCCTTCTGCGGGTCAGAACCACGGCCAGAACAATCACCAGAATGACCGCCGCCGCAATGACAACCGGAATGACCGGAAATCCCTTCGCTTCCTCCGGCATCTCCCCCATCATCTCCATATCTCCCATATCCATTTCCATAGGAGCCGTCACCTGGATCTCGAATTCCTCCTCTCTGGAGGAGGGGTTCCCGGATTCGTCTTCATAGGTTACGACCATTTTACACTTTGTCCCGGGCATGATCTCGGATTCTCCGGTCAGCATCCCGTCAATGGTTCCTGTGGCGCCGGAATCCAGATTGCCCACAAATACTTCCTTGGCACTGATGCCGTCGCCCATGAACTTCACCTTTACATTGTAAAGCTTCACACGGCCGGTATTGTACAGGCTGCACATCAGATTTGCCTCCTGTCCCACCTCGATGCTGGCCGGCGACAGCTCGATCTCGCTGAATTCAAACCTGGCCGCCTGGTAGATGGGGATTGCCAGGCTGGAGCTTCCCTCGTACTGAGACGCATTAGAATCCTCGTAGAGCATGGACATATTGATGCTGTATGGCTTCTGCACCAGATCCGCCCTGGCATTCAGGTCAATGGCAACATCCCTCGTCTCCCCTGCCGGAATCTGGTCCAGATAAATGGAGCTGGCCCCGGATGAGGGCAAAAACGCCGGTGCTTCCGCAGCCGCTTCTGTCCCTGCGGAAGGCGCCTGAAAATCAAAGAGCATATTGGAAACTGCCGTTGTTGTAGATGTATTTTTCACGTGGACGATGAGCCGGAAATTGCTTCCCGCGTTCACGGCTCCCGGCTCGGTGTTGAATCCGGTCACAATGACCCGCGGAACCCCTTTCCTTTCATCAGAACCGCCTCCGCCTCCAACTGCCGAGATATCGCCGTTATATACGCCGCCTTCCCCCATGTCTCCCTGGTCCGGCTCCTCCGGCTGCCCGTCGGAGGGCTGATCCCCCGGCTGCTCGACTGACGGCGGGTTGATAATGATCGGAGGGTAGGGCGGATATCCCGGATCCTCCGGCTCGTTTCCTTTTGTCCCAGCGGTTTTTACATAGACAGACTTCTCGCATTCATATTCCTTTTTTCCATCGTCATAGGAAATGCGGAACACCAGCTTATAGGATTTGGTCTCCACGTCTTCGCGGACTTTCAGATCAGACCAGATAGCCTCTGTCGATTTTCCGGCCTGGATTTCTTTCAGCTCCTGTTCATAATTCATGCTGTCGATCTCAAAAGGCCATTCCTCCGCAGCATTAATGACGGGAGTGATCACTACGTTCTGCGCGCTGGAAACACCGCTGTTTTTTACGGTGACCGTCAGCTTATCCACCTTCTGCCCTGCCTGATATTGGGGGGTTGCCTGTCCGTTTCCTACGGAAATGCGGATCGTAGACAGGGAATTTCCGGAATCCGCGTCTGGCGGATCTGCTGTACCAGACACATTAGTCGGATTACCGTCCGGATCCGCCGTCCCTGTCGTCGCCGACATAATTCCCATACCCGAAACTCCTGCCGCGGCAGCCCATGTATGTGCCGCATCGTATCCTGCCTGACTATGTATCACCGGCACACAGGAAACCGCCAGCGACAGGCCCAGAAAAATTCCTGTCCATTGCTTCCATTTTTTCATGAATCCTGTTCCTCTCTTTCCATTTTCTACAGTTCCTTACTCTATAAACCTTCCTCGCCGCCGTCCAAACCATGCCTTCCTACACTCTCCAGATTGGGCGAATTTTCCTTTTGGCGGTTATCCTCAATCCTAACGATTTCGCCGTCTATGATATGAAAAATCCGGTCGGCATAAGTCGCCAGATGGTTATCATGCGTTACCATAACCAGTGTCTTTTTCTGTTCTCGTACTACCTTCTGCATCAGATGCATCACCTCTTCTGATGTGTGGGAATCCAGATTGCCGGTCGGCTCATCCGCAAAGATGATCTTCGGGTTCACTACCAGAGCCCTTGCCACACCGACTCTCTGCTGCTGACCGCCGGACATCTGATTCGGCATATGCTTTTTGTGCTTCCTCAGATTCACCAGATCCAGCATCTTGTCCGCTTTCCTGAGGCGGCTTCCTTTTGCCTCTCCCCGGAAGCTTAAGGGCAGAGCTACATTTTCCAGGGCGTTCATGGTTCCGATCAGATGAAATGACTGGAAAATGAAACCCACATTCTCCCGACGGAACTTTACAAGGCCATCCTCATTCAGGTTTTCCATATGCTGTCCGCTGACAATGACTTCCCCCTTTGTCGGCTTCTCCAGGCCTGCCAGCATGTTCAGAAGTGTAGATTTTCCAGAACCGGAGGTCCCGACAATCGCGCAGAACTCTCCCGGGTAAACCTCAAAGCTTACGCCGTTCAGCGCACGCACAACAGAATTACCCACCCGGTACAATTTATACAGATTCTTTACCTCAATTACCTTGTCCACTTTCCCCCTCCTTTCCTCTGCGTATTCTTAAAATTACAAACTATGTTTTTATTATATAACGAAAAACGTATTATCTCTACAAAATATTCTTAAGATTTCTTAAAGATTGAAAAAAAGCGTGCGTTTTGACGCACACTTTTTCATGCTTACTTATGGATCACGATTACTTATTTAATATAGAAGAAACTCCATCTGATCTTAATGGAAGAAATGATCTCCGATCTGAATTCCAAAGTTTCCGCATCCGAAGTAGAGACAATCTCCGATCGGATTGCTGCCTGCCAGCGCGTCCGCTGCTGCCTGCATAGCCGTATCTGTATAGCCGCCGCTGGCAAGAACGGTATCCAGCCATCCGCTCATCGCAGGCCCGAACTGTCCGGACTGATAGATCACCTCTGCAATGCTGTTTGGATATACAGCACTGCGCACCCGGTTCAGGATCACGGCTCCTACCGCAACCTGGCCCTCATAAGGCTGGTTGCCGGCTTCACAGAAGATGATGGCTGCAAGAAGTGTCTGATCGCTGGCAGACGCGCTGTAGGCTGCCATCT
Source organism: Schaedlerella sp. (assembly GCF_056796775.1). Lineage (NCBI taxonomy): Bacteria > Bacillati > Bacillota > Clostridia > Lachnospirales > Lachnospiraceae > Schaedlerella > Schaedlerella sp. The sequence goes on along the minus strand of NZ_JBQIKP010000048.1, from coordinate 21,697 downwards.
GCTGTACTGCTGCCTGCTCCGCTGCTGCCTGTTCTGCCGCTGCCTGCTGAGCCGCTGCCTGTTCCATCGCTGCCTGTTCCGCTGCTGCCTGCTCCGCTGCAGCGATCCTCTCGGCTTCTTCCCTTGCCTTTCTGGCCTCCTCAGCTGCTCTTCTTTCCCGTTCCTCTTCTTCCTTCCGCTTCATTTCCTGGTAGCGCTCTTCTGCCTCCATTGCTGCTTTTTTCAGATCCAGCAGTGCCTCCTCGGGCGCATCTGTAAATCCATAGGGCTGTGCAAGCTTGTACTCTCCCAGGAGCTTCATCTGTTCCATATTCATCATACGGTCTGCAGCTTCACTCTCAAATTCAGATGACATCACCAGACCGGTCGTAGCCGCCATAAGTAACGCAATGATTTTTTTATTTTGTATCATATACTCCAACCTCCTATTTTTTGCAAAATTGTAAATATTTTCTTATAAATTATATGTATATTTTTTCGAATTTATTACAATTATTACAAAAATATTACGTCGGCCATTCTAATACAAAAAAATCACTTTGTCAACTTATTTTAAAAAAAACTTGTAAAATACCAATCATTCCCTCATAATCAGCCCGGTCTGCTTCTGTGATCCGTTCCATACCGCATTCTTTCAGACATGCGGTCGTCTTGGGACCAATGCTGAATGCCCGGCACTGCTTCCATTCGTTTCCCGCAGCTTCCAGCAGGCGCCTTGCAGAGGATGCGCAGGTAAACAAGATTCCGTCGTACTCCTCCGGTTTTGGCAGCTTTTCCAGATCAGGCTCCACTGCCTGGTTCTCATAAACTTCAATTTCTTCGAACCGGCAGCAGTCTTCCAGTGCCGCTTTCAAATGTCTGTCTGCGTTTCCGGCTTTCAGATACCAGACCTGATCCTGGGGAGAAATCTGCTTTTTCAGCGCATCCGCCAGCGCGTCACTGTGAAATTCATCCGGGATCAGATCCGCGTAAAGCCCATGACCCTCCAGCATTTTTGCGGTCCTTCCGCCGATGGCCGCAATCCTGCACCCGGCCAGGCAGCGTATGTCCAGCCTGCTTTTTTCAAGACCTTCAAAAAATGCTTCTACCCCGTTTTGGCTTGTAAAGATCAGCCAGTCCGCCTGCTTCATTTCCCCTGCGGAAAATATCCGTTCCGCGCGCACGATCCTTCCCACCTGAATCTCATCCGCCGCCGCGCCCTGCTGCCGCAAAAGCGCTTTCAATTCGGTGGATTTTTCCCCGATTTTCGGAATCAAAAAGCGTTTTCCGAACAAAGGACGATTCTCATAAAAGTTCAGGCTGGTCCGGAGAGAAACCACCTTCCCCACCACAATGACCGCCGGAGAAACCAGTCCGGCCTCTCTGACCGTTTCCCCAATATGAGCCAGATCCGCCGTACAGGTTCTCTGTTCGGGAGTGGCGGCGCAGGAGATCACTGCTGCCTCCGTATCCGGAGACATGCCGGCCTCCATCAGCCCGAACGCAATCTCTTCTACCTTACGCAGTCCCATGAGGAAGACACAGGTTTCTTTTCCTTTTGCCATTGCTTCAAAGTCAATCTCCGCCAGCCCGTCCCTGCTGTTGTGGGCCGTCACTACGTGAAAGCCCTGTGCTTTTCCCCGGTGGGTAACGGGAATCCCGGCATAGGCCAGTCCCCCAATGGCGGAGCTGATTCCCGGGATCACCTGAAAGTAGACTCCTTTTTCCGCCAGGAACAGTCCTTCCTCGCCGCCTCGTCCAAACACATACACATCCCCGCCCTTCAAGCGGACTGTTTTTTCATACCGCATACTTTTTTCCGCCAGAAGCTGATTGATCTCCTCCTGCTCCATCGTATGGCGGTGATCCGCCTTTCCCACATAGATCAGCTCACAGCCCGGCTTTGCCTCGTCCAAAAGCTCCGGGGAGGACAATCTGTCATAGATAATGCAGTCTGCCTCCCGAAGCGCCTGCAGCCCCTTCACCGTGATCAGCCCCGGATCTCCAGGACCGCCGCCCACCAGTGATACGGTTCCTGCCATCTGGCGGCGGATCTGAGCAGCTGCTTCTTTTGCAAGCCGCTCCGGAACAGTTCCCCGGACTGCCGCATAAGCCAGCCTGCTCCCCGTCTCATTTCCAAACATGGCATCCAACTGATAGAGTCCGTCCGCTCCTTTCCTGCATACGGCTCCCACCGGAACATGACAGTCCCCGCCGATTTCACGCAAAAATCCCCTTTCCGCAGCAGCCGCCTGCTCCGTCTCTTCATCACTGAGCGCATCCAAAAGCTTCAAAAGCTCCGTCTCCCCCTCCCGGATCTCCAGGGCCAGAATTCCCTGGGCAGGGGCGGGGATCATCTCCTCCGGCTCCAGATACAGGGTGATCCGCTCCTCCATTCCCAGACGCCGGAGGCCTGCTGCCGCCAAAATGATGCCGTCCAGCTTTTCTTCTTCCATTTTGCAGAGTCTGGTGTCCACATTTCCGCGGATATTCACGACACGCAGATCCGGGCGCAGACGCTTGATCTGAAATTCCCTGCGTCTGCTGCCGGTCCCGATGGCGGCCCCCTTCGGCAGGTCCTCCAGCCGTTCTTTTTCCCGAAGGATCAGCGCGTCCCTGGGGTCCTCCCGCTTCCATGCCTTTGCAAACAGAAGTCCGGGCGCAGGATGGGAGGGCATATCCTTCATGCTGTGCACACCGATCTGTACCTCGCCGGACCATATTTTTTCCTCAATTTCTTTGACAAATACGCCTTTATCGCCGATCTCATGAAGGGGCTTGTCCAAAACCAGATCCCCCTTCGTTTTGATGATCTGGAGCTCAAATTCTTCCTCCGGATATGCCTGCGCAAGCCTGTCCCGCACATATTCCGCCTGTGCCAGTGCCAGCTTCGAGCCTCGTGTGCCGATTGTATACTTCATACATACCTCATCTCTTTCTACTGTTAAAATAAGGGACTGTCCCAGGGACAGCCCGCAAATTACAGGCTGCTTTCCAGCGCAGCCGTTTTTTCTGTTAAGATCAGATCTGAAAAAGCTGTCGGATCAACCGCTGATACTCTTCCTGCTCTTCCTCCGTATCCAGGCGTTTCAGCTCCCGGATCGGCTCCCGCAGAAGCCGCTGCAAAGAGGCATTGAGTACCTTTTTCAGCAATTTTTTCTCCCGTTCTCCAAGTTCCATCTTCCGGTTCAGATATGTATAGCTGTCCTCTACGATCTCCCCGCATCGCTGCTGCAGCGACTCAATGGTAGAGTCCATCCGGCTCTGCAACAACCAGCCCATTGTTTCCTGCAGCGCTTCTCTGATCATTTCCCGGCTTTTCTCTGCCAGAGCTTCCCTTTCCCTCCGGTGGCTGGCCGCAATCTCCTGCAGTGTGTCCAGGTTGATCAGCGTGACCCGCGGTTCCTCTGCAAATGCGGTATCCACATCCCTGGGCGCTGCCAGATCCAGCATGGTCAGGCGCCTTTTCGGTACAAAATCCTCCCGGCGTAGGACCAGATGTGGGGACGCTGTAGCTGATACTACAATATCACATTTTTTCAGAACTTCATATCTTTCCTCATAAGAAATGATTTCTATTTCAGGAAATTCCTCCCGCAGCCGTCTGGCATGCGCGTCTGTCCTGCTGCATGCAGATATGCGGACTGCCTGATATTCAAAAAGATATTTCAAAGCCAGCACAGCCGTTTTTCCGCTGCCGATCACAAGGATCCGTTTCCCGGCGATCCCGCAGGCTTCTTCCAGCTTCCGGATGCCGATATAGCTGACGGACAGCGGTTTTTCGCTGATCTTCAATCCAGTTTTGATCCGCTTGGCACAGGCAACGGCATCCCGGACAACCTTGTTTAATTCCTTGCCCCCGTATCCCATAGTCCTGGCGTAATCCAGAGCATCCTTCACCTGGCCCAGAATCTGGTCCTCTCCCAGAACAAGAGATTCCAGTCCCGCCGCAATCCGGAACAGGTAGACAAAAGCCGCCTCCCCCGAGAGCGTGACCAGATACGCCTTCACCTCCACAGCCGGAAACATTTCCTCGTAGATCTGACACAGCGCTTCACATTGTCTTTCTTCTATATAAAAATAAAAAACCTCGCTCCGATTGCAGGTGGACAGCACCATGCACTGCTGGATTCCCGCAGCTTCGGCCTTTCGGAAAAAATCCAGCTTCATCGCATCCGTAAACGCGGTTTTATCGCGGATATCAAGGCTCGCGTTTTTATAATTGATTCCCAAAAATCCAAATTGCATCCCGCTGTCTCTCCTTCTATCTGAAAAAACTTCCTCCGTCTGTTTTTCGCGTCACATGTAAGGAAATGCATGAAAAAAAACTTATGCCTCTCAACTTGTCTGCACAAGTTATTTTCCTACAGTTCCTAATACAGTTGAGACGGGTCTATATCATTCTGCGCAGGCAGTCCCGGATGACCCGGCAGGTGGTTTCGATATCCTCCCCGGTATGGGCATCCGATACAAACATCGCCTCAAACTGGGAGGGCGCCGTATAAATCCCATGATCCAGCAGATATCCGAAATATTCTGCATACCATGCGGTATCCGAAGATACAGCGCTCTCATAATCCGTCACCTGCTCCGGAGTAAAAAAGATGCTCAAAAGGGAGCCGATCCGGTTGACGCATACGGCCTCCCCGGCAGCTTCCCTGACTGACTCGGCGATCCGTACTGCCTTTTCCTCCAGCCTTTGGTAGATACCGGGATCTTCTCTGAGAATCCGGAGGGTTTCCAGCCCTGCTGCCGTCGCAATGGGGTTTCCTGACAGGGTTCCCGCCTGGTACACCGGCCCCAGCGGTGAGATCATTTCCATGATCCCGCGCTTCCCTCCGTAGACACCGATGGGCATTCCGCCTCCCACGATTTTGCCGAGAGTCGTCAGATCTGGCGTCACATGAAAATACTCCTGGGCGCCGCCAAGCGCCAGCCGGAAGCCTGTGATCACTTCATCAAAGATCAAAAGCGCGCCGTTTTGTTTCGTAATTTCCCGCAAAAATTCCAGAAAGCCGCGAGCTGGGGGCACCACTCCCATATTGGCCGCAACCGGCTCCACCACCACGGCGGCAATCTCTTCCGGATTGGCCTGGAACAGCGCTTCCACCGAAGCCGGATCATTGTACAGGGCCACCAGGGTATTTTTTGTATAATCCGCGGGAACTCCGGCGCTGTCCGGCACTGAGGTGGTCAATGCGGCGGAACCAGCCTTGACCAGAAGCCCGTCCGAATGCCCATGATAGCAGCCCTTAAATTTGACGATCTTGTCCCGTTGCGTATACCCCCTCGCTACCCGGATTGCGCTCATCACCGCCTCCGTGCCGGAGCTGACCAGACGACTCACCTCCATGGACGGGATCAGCTCCGCAAGCAATTCCGCCATCTGCACCTCTTGTTCCGTAGGCGCGCCGTAGGTCAGCCCGTATCCGCACGCCTCCCGGACCTTTTCGATCACTCGTGGATGGGCATGTCCCAGGATTCCCGGTCCCCAGGAGCAGACATAATCGATCATCTCATTTCCATCCACATCCACGATCCTGCTTCCATGGGCGGACGCTATAAACCGGGGTGTCCGTCCTACGGAGCCAAAAGCGCGCACCGGACTGTTCACTCCCCCCGGAATATGGCGTTTTGCCGCTTCAAACAGCTCTCTTGATCTTGTATCCATTTCTATTCTCCTTCCCGAATCCACCTTGCGGCATCCAGAGCATGATACGTAATGATCATCTTTGCCCCGGCGCGCTTTAAGCCCACCAAAATCTCCAGGACGATCTTCCTTTCATCAATCCATCCGTTTTCTGCTGCCGCCTTCACCATGGAATATTCCCCGCTCACATTGTAGGCCACCACCGGCACATTATAAGACGCAGTAATCTCCTTTATGATATCCATATAGGCCATGGCAGGCTTGGCAATGATCAGATCCGCCCCTTCCAGCAGGTCTTCCTCCACCTCCCGCAGGGCTTCCCGTCCATTTGCCGGATCCATCTGGTAGGTCCTGCGGTCGCCGAAGCCCGGCGCCGAGTGGGCCGCGTCACGGAAGGGCCCGTAAAATCCGGAAGCAAATTTGGCGCTGTATGCCATGATAGGAATCTGGACAAATCCGTTCCCGTCCAGAGCCTCCCGGATGGCCCTTACCCGGTTGTCCATCATGTCGCTGGGCGCGATGATATCCGCCCCGGCTCCGGCATAGCTGACTGCGGTCCTGGCTAAAAGCGGCAGGGTTTCGTCATTCAGGATGATCCCTTCCTTCACCAGACCGCAGTGTCCGTGGGAGGTATACTCGCAGAGACAGACATCCGCGATCACGATCAGATCTCTGTATTTTTCCTGCGATTTTATCAGACGAATGGCCTGCTGCACGATTCCCTGATCGTCATAGGCGCCGCTGCCCACTTCATCCTTGTGGGCGGGAATTCCGAACAAAAGGACCGACAAAATCCCGGCTTCCACGATCCGGTCCAGCTCCTCCGGCAGCCGGTCGATGGAATACTGGCAGATGCCCGGCATCGAATCCACCGGGCTGCACAGGTTTTCTCCCTCCATGACAAAGATCGGGCAGATCAGCTCGTCCACCCGAAGATGGTTCTCCCTCACCATGCTCCGCATGGCCGGGCTGACTCTCAGTCTTCTCATTCTCTCCATGATCCGTTCATCCTTTCCTCATATTTTGTAATATGATCTCATCTATTTTTTCAGAAGAAGGAACCTCACCCGTTTTCAGGCCCATCTCCAAAATTTCCTGATAGATTTTTTTTCTCATACTCTCCGAACCCAAATGTCTCAGCCTTTCCCGCAGGGCTCCCAATATTTCTGCCAGTTCCCCCAGCAGGGAAGTCATTGCCGGCATGGCCTGTGCTTTCAGATATTGGGAAATGAGCGGACTCTGTCCTCCGCTGGAAAACGCTGCCACCACTTCCCCTTCTTTCAGATAAGCAGGAAAGAGAAAGCTGCAGTCCTCCCTCTGATCCACCGCATTGACCGGGATCTTCCTATCCCGGCAGGCCCGACTGATCCGATGATTCTCTTCCGGGTCGCCGGTGGCCGCAACTACCAGCTCCTGTCCCGTCAGATCACAGCTTTCAAACCTTTTTTCGCGGCATACAATGCCTTCCTCCGCCCGCAGCTCCGGCAGGATGTCCGGAGCCACAACCGTGACCCATGCTCCGAATTCCAGGAGTGTCTCCGCCTTGCGCAGAGCTATCTTTCCTCCTCCCGCTATCAGGCAGGGCTTGTCTTTCAGCTCAATAAACATGGGAAAATATGACATCTGATTTTCCTCCTTACCAAAAAATCCCTGCCCATACAAATTCGTCTTGTATCCGGCAGGGACTTTCAAATACATTGTTACAATCCACAGTCCGATAGTGGAAGGAACTGTGGATTACAGCATGCGGTTCCGGCTGTTATATTACCTTCTCCGGAAATGCTCAGAACCTGGGAAGCCCTGCTAATCCGGCTTTCAGATCTTCATCCGTAGGAATATAATCGCTCATCTCACCATTGTGGAACTTCTCATAAGCATACATGTCAAAATATCCGGTTCCTGTCAGGCCGAACAGGATGGTCTTCTCTTCCCCGGTCTCTTTACATTTCATCGCTTCATCGATGGCGATCCGAATCGCATGGCTGCTCTCCGGCGCGGGCAGGATTCCCTCCACCCTTGCAAACTGTTCTGCCGCTTTAAATACGGAGGTCTGTTCTACGGATCTTGCTTCCATGTAGCCATCCGCGTAAAGCTGGGACAGAACGGAGCTCATTCCGTGATATCTCAGGCCTCCCGCATGATTTGCCGACGGGATGAAGCCGCTTCCTAGGGTATACATCTTCGCCAGCGGGCAAACCATACCCGTATCGCAGAAATCATACGCATATACGCCTCTGGTCAGGCTCGGGCAGGATGCCGGCTCAACCGCGATAAACTGATAATCCGCCTCGCCCCGCAGCTTTTCACCCATGAACGGAGATATTAATCCGCCCAGGTTCGAGCCGCCGCCCGCGCATCCGATGATGATATCCGGCTTGATGCCGTATTTGTCCATGGCCGTCTTGGTCTCTACACCGATGATCGACTGATGGAGCAGGACCTGATTCAGAACGCTGCCCAGTACATAACGGTATCCCTCTGAATGGGTGGCAACCTCGACCGCTTCCGAGATGGCGCATCCAAGACTTCCTGTGGTTCCCGGATGTTCTGCCAGGATCCTGCGTCCGACCTCTGTCGTCTCTGACGGTGAGGGAGTCACGCTGGCGCCGTAGGTGCGCATCACTTCTCTCCGGAACGGCTTTTGCTCGTAGGAGCATTTTACCATATACACCTTACAGTCCAGGTCCAGATAGGAGCATGCCATAGACAGCGCGGTTCCCCACTGTCCGGCTCCGGTCTCCGTTGTCACGCCTTTGAGGCCCTGTTCCTTTGCGTAAAATGCCTGTGCAATAGCGGAATTGAGCTTGTGGCTTCCGCTTGTATTATTTCCTTCGAACTTGTAATAAATCTTTGCCGGAGTCTGCAGCTTTTCCTCCAGGCAGTACGCCCGTACCAGCGGCGACGGACGGTACATCTTATAGAAATCCCGGATCTTTTTCGGGATCTCGATATGACGGTTGTCATTGTCCAGCTCCTGCTTCACCAGCTCTTCACAGAACACCATGCCAAGCTCTTCGGCTGTCATCGGCTCGTGAGTCCCCGGATTCAGAAGCGGCGCCGGCTTGTTCTTCATATCCGCGCGGACATTGTACCAATCCTTGGGCATCTCACTTTCTTCCAGATAAATCTTGTAGGGAATCTTGTTCTCACTCATTGTTTTATTCTCCTTTCATTTTCCGCAGATCCTGCGGCCTTGACGCAGCCGCGGCTTTCTTCGGGATGACCGGCTTTTGTCCGGTTTCTATATACCTTATAGGAACTATGCAAAAATAACTTGCAATTTTTCGCAGTTCCTACCGTTTTCTCCTGCATAATAAAAAGCCCTCATCCCACACAATATCATACTATTGCAGGGACAAGAGCTGTACGAATCTAATATCGTGTCCGCGCTCCTGCGGTGCCACCCGGCTTGGTGCTATAAGCACCCTCTCATGCATACTGACATATGCGCCTTTGTTAACGGAGTACTCTCTCCGGCTATCCTACTGCGGATCCTGTACCGCTCTCCTGCCGCCGCTTCAATGTCATGCGGTCCGATACGCTGTAACAAGTATCCCCTTCAGTTCGCCCTCAGAAGCCCATTCCTCCATGCCCTGGCCCGCTGCAATCCCACCGCCTGCAGCTCTCTGTGCGGCAGAAACAAAAAGTACTTGCTCTTCCTCAACGGTTTAAAAAAACTTTACCACACACGCCGGAGACTGTCAACCCGTTTTTTTGCAAAAAATCCCTGTACCGTCCGTAAAAACTGCCGTCTGCCGCACTGCTGTTTTTGTCTAGTCAATCTGCCAGTCGATCGGCTCCAGACCGTGCTCCTCCAAAAATGCGTTGGTCTGGCTGAACGGTCTGCTGCCGAAAAATCCGCGTGCAGCGGAAAGCGGACTCGGATGGGGCGCCTTTAAGATCAAATGCCGCGGATTGTCCAGCATCCTGGCCTTTCTCTGTGCAGGCGTGCCCCAAAGGATATATACGATGGGCCGATCCTGCGCGTTCAGAGCCATGATCGCCGCGTCCGTAAATTCCTCCCAGCCGATCCCCCGGTGGGAATTTGCCTGGTGTGCCCGCACGGTCAGCACGGTATTCAGCATCAGGACACCCTGCTCGGCCCATTTTGTCAGGCATCCGTGGTTCGGGATGGTACAGCCCAGATCGTCATGAAGCTCCTGGTAAATGTTGACCAGTGACGGAGGAACGTTCACTCCCTTCTGCACAGAAAAGCAAAGCCCGTGTGCCTGACCGTGATTGTGGTAAGGGTCCTGTCCCAGGATCACCACCTTGACCTCCTTTAACGGGGTCAGATGAAACGCATTGAAAATGTCATTGGCCGGAGGAAAGATCAGCCGTGTATTGTATTCCTGCTTGATTGTCTGGAAAAGCTGCTTGTAATAAGGCTTCCCAAATTCCTCTTTTAATACTTCGTACCAGTCTCCGTTGATTCCTGCCATTCTTATGTACTCCTCCTTATAAGCGTACGGAAATTCCTTCCTTCCGAAGGTACTCCTTCACTTCCCGGATCTCCAGTTCTTTATAGTGGAACAGGGACGCCGCCAGCGCCGCGTCGGCTTTTCCTTCCGTCAATGCATCCCGAAAGTGCTCCAGGGTTCCGGCCCCTCCCGATGCGATGACCGGAATGGAAACATGCTCCGCAATGGCACGGGTCAGCTCCAGATCATACCCTGCCTTTGTCCCGTCGCAGTCCATGCTGGTCAGCAGGATCTCGCCTGCCCCCAGGCTTTCTACTTTTTTCGCCCATTCCACGGCATCCAGTCCCACGTCAATACGCCCGCCGTTTTTATAAATGTTCCAGCCGCTTCCGTCTGTCCTTCTCTTGGCATCAATGGCCACGACCACACACTGGCTTCCGAACTTCTCCGCCGCGTCATGCACCAGCTCCGGCGTATTGATGGCGGAAGAATTGATGGAGATCTTATCGGCCCCCTCCCGGAGCAGCGCCCGGAAATCCTCTACCGTCCGGATGCCTCCGCCCACGGTGAACGGGATAAACACGCATTCCGCCACCTTGCGCACCATGTCCACGACCGTATTCCTGTTATCGGAAGACGCCGTGATATCCAGAAAGACCAGTTCGTCCGCACCGGCCTGATCATAGGCCTTTGCAATCTCCACCGGATCTCCCGCGTCTTTGAGATCTACAAAATTCACGCCCTTTACCACCCGTCCCGCATTCACATCCAGACAGGGGATGATTCTCTTTGTATGCATCGCTTTCTCCTGCTTTTTTATCGTATTGCCTTTAACGAACAGCAGACCTCAGACCCGTCTGCAGCGCAGACTATCCGCTGCATGGCAGCTGCTGTTCTAAATATTCACAAAATTACTCAGTATCCGCAGTCCCACTTCACTGCTTTTTTCCGGATGGAACTGGCACGCAAATACATTTCCCTTTTCCACCGACGCATGGATATGTACGCCGTATTCCGTAGATGCCTTCACGATCTCCTCTTCTCCGGCTTTCAGATAATAGGAGTGTACAAAATACACGTAGGACTGCTCCGACACCTGATCAAAAAGACGTCCGCCATGCTCCAGGCGCAGGGAATTCCATCCCATATGCGGAATTTTCAAGCCTTCTTTCGAAGGAATCCGCAGGATCTCCCCCGGCAGGATTCCAAGGCCCGCAACTCCCGGCGCCTCATCGCTTCTCTCAAACAAAAGCTGCAGCCCCAGGCAGATGCCCAGGAAAGGCGTTCCTTTTTCCACTGTTTCCCGGATAACCGGCACCAGCCCGCGGCGTTCCAGGTTACCCATGGCGTCCCCGAAGGCGCCGACTCCGGGAAGCACCACCTTGTCCGCCGAAAGGATCTCCTGTGCGTCATCCGTGATCTTCACTTCCTCCCCCAGAAGGAGCAGCGCTTTTTCCACACTTTTGATATTGCCCGCGTCATAATCTATAATCGCAATCATATTTCAATCACTTCTCCCCTGCAGTCCTCACCAATTAAGCTTGGATTTCTCCCCGTTCCCTGATTTCTCTCCGATCCCTGTCTTTACCACCGGGATCGGTGTGTCGTCCTTCGCATCCAGGTTGTTGATGTATTTCTTCGTCTCACTGGCAATGATCGGTGAGAGCAGAAGAACCGCAACCAGGTTCGGAATTGCCATCAATGCGTTCAGGATATCCGCAACCGTCCATACCAGATCCAGTGCCAGTACAGGAGCAACCGCCGCAACCAGGATATACACTACACGGTAAGGAATCAGTCCCTTCTTCCCCGCAAAATATTCCACGCTCCGCTCTCCGTAGTACGCCCATCCCAGGATGGTAGAGTAAGCAAAGGAAATGATTCCAATAACCAGGATCACAGGCCCCAGATATGGAATCTGAGCAAATGCCATGGAAGTCAGCACACCGCCGTTGTCAATCTCATTTGCATTGATCGTCGGGTTCTTCATGATGGTCGTCACCAGAACCAGCCCGGTCATCAGACATACGACCACCGTATCCCAAAATGTCCCTGTGGAAGAAACCAGCGCCTGACGCACCGGATTCCTGGTCTGTGCCGCTGCCGCCGCGATGGGCGCGGAACCCATACCGGACTCATTGGAGAACAGTCCCCGGGCAACCCCGTACTGGATCGCAAGCTTGATCCCACCGCCGACCAGACCACCTGCCGCTGCCCCCGGTGTAAATGCCAGCCGGAAAATGGTTGCGATGGCCGGGATGATAAAATCATAATTGATACACAGGATGATGATACATCCGATCACATAAAAGACGGCCATAAACGGAACCAGCCGCTCGCACACTCTTGCGATGCTCTTGATCCCGCCGAAAATAACAATGGCTGTCAGAACCGCAATCACGAGTCCAACGATCCATTTCGGAATGTGCAGATTTTCGTTACAGACTGTCGCAATGGCGTTGACCTGTGTCGCGCATCCGATCCCAAAGGACGCAAATCCTGCGAATACCGCAAAGATCACGCCCAGCCACTTCATGTTCAGGCCCCGCTCCAGAGCATACATGGCGCCGCCCTGCATTCTGCCGTCCTCTGTTTTGACACGGTATTTTACCGCGATCAGGGATTCCCCGTACTTGGTCGCAATCCCAAATACGCCGGTCAGCCAGCACCACAGCACGGCTCCCGGGCCTCCCATTGCAACCGCGGTTCCCACGCCGATGATATTTCCGGTTCCGATGGTGGAAGCCAGGGCCGTTGACAGCGCCCCGAACTGGCTTACCTCTCCCTCCGCGTCCGGATCCTTTATCACGGAAAGCTTAATCCCTTTGGAAATGGTCTTTCTCTGGATAAATCCTGTCCGAATTGTCAGAAATACATGGGTACCGAGCAGCAGGATGATCATCCACCAGTCCCACACAAACTTATCAATATCATTGATGATCGCACTAATTGTTTCCATCTGTTTTTGCTTCTCCTCTCTTGTTCCTTTTTAAGTCAGCGCTTCAACACTTTATCTGTATAAAGTGTCGGAAATACAAACAAAGCATACATTATTCCGACTGTTGCCAGTTGGCATAAAGTATGCCTTGCTATGGTATTTTACATCATTTATGGCTATATTTCAAGGATTTTCTGGGGTTTTTGCTAGGAAATCCCCCGCATCGTCAGTTGGATCCTCTTTTTCTTCAAGTCCACGCTCATGACCTTCACATCCACGATATCGCCCACGCTCACCACTTCCAGCGGATGCTTGATGAACTTCTCCGTAATCTGGGAAATGTGTACCAGCCCGTCCTGGTGTACGCCGATATCCACAAATACACCGAAGTCGATCACATTTCGCACTGTGCCCTTTAAGATCATGCCCTCTTTCAGGTCCTTCATCTCCAGCACATCTGTCCGCAGGATCGGCTTGGGCATTTCCTCACGTGGGTCACGGGCAGGCTTTTCCAGTTCCTTTACGATATCCCGCAGAGTGATCTCTCCGATTCCCAGTTCCTCCGCCAGCTTTTTGTAATCCTTGATGGTCAGAGATAATCCCACCAGCTTGCCGCCGATGATGTCCTCCGGCCGAAAGCCCTGCTTTTCGAGAAGCTTTTCCGCCGCCTCGTAGGATTCCGGATGGACGCCAGTCGCGTCCAATGGATTGTCCCCGCCCTGGATCCGCATGAACCCGGCGCACTGCTCAAATGCCTTTGGTCCCAGCTTGGCAACCTTTAAAAGCTTCCTCCGGTCCGTAAACCTTCCGTTTTCTTCCCGGTAGGTGACGATATTTTTTGCGAGGGTGCTGCTGATCCCGGAAATGTACGATAACAGCGGGGCGGAAGCGGTATTCAGATCCACGCCGACTTTATTCACACAGTCCTCCACCACGCCGGTAAGGGATTCTCCCAGCTTTTTCTGGTTCATGTCATGCTGGTACTGCCCCACTCCAATGGACTTGGGATCAATCTTCACCAGCTCAGCCAGCGGATCCTGGAGCCTTCTCGCAATGGAAGCAGCGCTCCTCTGCCCTACGTCAAACTTCGGAAATTCCTCGGTCGCCAGCTTGCTCGCGGAATACACGGAAGCTCCTGCCTCGCTCACGATCACATACTGCACCTTCTCCGGAATTTCCTTCAAAAGGTCTACGATGAACTGCTCCGATTCCCGGGAAGCAGTGCCGTTCCCCAGGGAGATCAGGGTGATATTATATTTTGGAATGATCTTTTTCAGCAGGTCTTTTGATGCCTTGATCTTGGCCGGGGTAGTCGGCGCTGTGGGGTATATGACCGTGGTCCCCAGCACCTTTCCTGTGGCATCCACCACAGCCAGCTTGCATCCGGTACGGAACGCCGGATCCCAGCCCAGCACCACCTGCCCGGTGATGGGCGGCTGCATCAGAAGCTGGTGAAGATTCTTCCCAAACACCTCAATGGCTCCGTCCTCCGCCTTTTCTGTCAGTTCGTTTCGTATCTCCCGCTCAATGGCCGGACCGATCAGGCGCTTATAGCTGTCCTCCGCGGCTGCTTTGAGTACCGGTGTAGTGATGGGATTGTCCTTGCGGATGACCTTTTTTTCCAGATAACGCAGAATGTCCTCCTCCGGCGCCTCCACCTTCACAGTCAGGAACTTCTCCTTCTCCCCCCGGTTCAATGCCAATATCCTGTGACCTGCCAGCCTGCTCACCGGCTCTTCAAATTCATAGTACATCTCGTATACAGATTCCGCTTCCGGATCCTTTGCCGCGGAGATCACCTTACCTTTCCGGGCGGTGGTATTCCGGATCCAGCTCCGGTAATCCGCCTCGTCGGAAATGGATTCGGCAATGATATCCTGTGCCCCGGCGATGGCTTCCTCTACGGTCCTGACTTCCTTTTCTTCGGAAAGATATGCCTTTGCCGTCTCCTCCAGAGGTTCCTTCGTCTGCTGCAGGGTGATGAGGGCCGCCAGCGGTTCCAGCCTCTTTTCCTTGGCAATCGTCGCACGGGTGCGCCGCTTCGGGCGGTAAGGACGGTATAGGTCCTCCACCACGACCAGGGTCTCCGCCGCAAGGATCTGGGATTTCAATTCCTCGGTCAGCTTCCCCTGTTCCTCTATACTGGACAATACCTGCTCCTTCTTCTCCTCCAGGTTGCGCAGATACATCAGCCGCTCATGGAGCTTCCGAAGCTGCTCGTCATTGAGGGAGCCTGTGGCTTCCTTCCGGTATCTGGAAATAAACGGGATCGTGTTGCCTTCGTCGATCAGCTTCACCGCCGCTTCCACCTGCCAGAGCTTTACATCCAGTTCCTGTGTCAGTTTTTGATTAATATCCATAAAAAATCTGTACCTCTCGTATCTGTTCAAAGCATACACAGATACGGCCTTTCTTGTCAATCTTTAGAAACAGTTTCAAAATAAAAAGTTATTTCATGACAGCTTCTTATTTTGAGACAGTTCCTTATATCCACACTAAAAATAGAATGGATCCCGTGAAATCCATTCTATTATACAGGAAAGTTTTTCAATTTTAAAGATATGCGGGGGCTTTTTTTCTTCTTTTTGCGCATATGGAGAAATATCCTTTGCGGTCTGTATAAGTTATTTTCCTACAGTTCCAAATGAAACGGCTGAACCGTTTTGTACTTTTTTCTTTCGGTAATGGTTTTATTCATACTTCGCCAGCATTTCCTGAAGCATGGTTTTCATCTCCTGCCGAACTTCCGGCGGTCCTGTAACTTCTACCATGGTTCCCTGGGTCAGCAGCCACATCAGCGCTCCTCTTTTATAGACCTCCGCCTCCACAAGCCACGGCGGGCCCTGCTCGGTCAATATCGTTTCCCTATCCGCCGTAGGCAGTCTGTCAAGGACAGAATCAATACTTTTGCCGGTATACTTAAATTTTAGCTTGATTCGCTCGCCCATATACATGAACTGAATCTGTTTGCGGAACTCTCCTTCCTCGAAACGGTCGCTGTCTTTTATCTTAATCTTTTCCTCAATTCTGCGGTGTTCTTGAATCCTGTCAATTCGAAAGACGGCCGGATACTTGTATTTCGGCACATAGGTGCCTCTTTCATTTTTTTCTACAATATTGGCATTCAGGTAAAAATAATATTCCGAAAATAAAATTGCCAGCGGCTGAACAACATACTTTACAACATCTGTGGAAATATCCTGCTTCTGATAAGTCATCTCCAGCAAATTGTTTTTTTCAAGGCCCGGACCGATTTCCTGTGCTATATTCCAGAGTTTACCATCAATATAAGATCCATGACTGGCCTCTTCATAGTGAAGCTTTTCATTGCCGATCAGCTTGTTTACCAGATCCATACTCTCCTTCGGCACGCATCCGTTGACAATCTTCTTCAGTATGCTGTCAATCTCTTCCTTTGTAAACGCCCTGCTCTCTAATAAAATCTTGCTCACGGCAAGAATCTCACTGTTAGACAGCAGCGTATCTTCCAAGCCGTTCATGGCATGACCCTTTTTTTCCTTCTCATATCCCACTTCCCGCATATCCGCGTCTGTTATTCTTCTCTCCTCAAGAAATTCTTTAATATCCTCTATGTCCCGCTGAATTGAACGTTCACTTACTCCATAATCGACTGCTGACTCTGCTTTATTGACAATCTTGCCCTCAGAAAGTTTTATGTAAAGATCCAAAATCCTATAAATTTTATTTCCCACGATTTCCTCCTCTATGCGGCATTTATACAACTGATGAAAACAATGCAACGTTTTTTGAAATAATCGAACAGTTTTGTTCCCGGAAATTTATATCTCAATTCTTTTATACATACACTTTTCATGTCGCTTATATTAGTATAGCATAAAATCACATCTTTCATCGCAAAAATATTTTTATTCTTAAAATAAGATAGTAATCACATGTATTTCTAGTAGGAAATAGAGCGGGCAGAAATCCAAGATTTTTCTGCCTGCTCTATTAATTATCTCGTCAATATAAAATATTTTTTCCGCATTTCGGACATACTGCACTTTCCTTTGGAATCTTACTTCCACATTTCGGGCAAATCCGTTTTTGCCGTTTCTGTTGATTTTTCTTCCATTCCGGCGGTATCTCAACTTTTGGTTTCAAATTCCCCATCCGCCGCTCCTCATTTCCATAAAAACTCTTCATGATGATCTAAAACATATCATTCGAATTTTTGATAATCGTGATATGGCCTATAAATGGAACTCTTTTGGCTTCTCCACGAAATGCCGCAATCATATTCATGATTGCCACAACGCCGATTGCAATGGAAATTGCAATCGTAATGAATGATATGATCCCCGCCAGCCCAAATGAAAATGACGCCATAAGCATTGTCGAGAGAATTGTTCCTACGAATGTAATTGCCACCTCCGGTATCAGCAAAAGCAGAATCTGGTTTGCGTGGAATCTCGCAAATTTGGATTCGTTCATTACAATCATGGGTAAAAAGAAAATGATGTAACCCAATCCTGCCATCATCTTATTCTTTTCGATGTCCTTTGCGTCAAAGGCGTTTTTGGTATTGTTCTGTGCCATCTCTGTTTTCCTCCTTAGAATCAATCGTTAGTTGGTTGGTTGAGTATTAAGTTGAATAAGTTGGTTATGCCTCCTTCCTGTATTCTTTTTTCATTATATAATTTGAGATGGACAGATTCTGTCATTGTATTACTTTTAAAACTATTTTTCTTTCAAGTATTCCGCCAGGCTCCCTGCAATCAGTTTGGCATCACAGTTTGGCATTGATTCATAGATTTTTCCAGACGATTCCTGCCAGATCATGATGCCATCAATCCCCAAGTTTTCTACAACATACATATCATGCTTTATCTTGTCATTTACTTCCCACTCGCGTTTGGTGACTGAAATAACATTCCTGTCTTTTGATTTTGCGATTCCAGTCAATTCAACATTTTCCGCTATTACTGCTCCATATTTCAGTAAGTATTCTTTGTATTCTTCTGCCAAAGTAAGTTTTAGTTCATTTTCGATATTCCTGATATCTTCTTGCTTTGCCGGTTCTAAAAACAACAAATCCTGAAGATTATCCACGATCTCTGCTATCTGTGACATTTAATTCTCTTCCTCCTCTGAATTAGCTCTGTCTTTCCAGTGTTCTTTACGCTCTTTACCGAATTCTGTCCTGTCGATCTCACTCTCTTTTGTTTTATTATGGAGAATAGTATCGTTTCCGGTTCCCCGATGTTGTTCCATAGTAAGCTCTGCGAGCAGACTATCTTTTTTCTGGCCTATGTGATGCAGTTCTACTCTCTCCCCATTTTTTGTAATGGGCGGTAATCCTCTCTTCATTCTTTCTTTATTAGAAATGCCATCTTCATCTGTCTGATTCATGTCAATATCTTGTCGTATCAAACATTTTTTACCATTGATTTCGACCTCTTTCAAACCTGCTTTCATATAGATTTCTGCCTCTTCCATAGAGCCAATATTATTAATGATTTCATCGGACCATCCTGTCTTTTTCTGTATTTCTTTTTTCTGTTCTTCTGTTAACCCTTCGTTTCCATCTCGCCCCTCACCTGGTTCCCGAGAATCTGTTTCATTCGCAATTTTTGATTTATCATTTTCCCCATTTGTTTTATCCGAGCTATTATTTTCTAAATGGAAATTGTTTTCCATATTATCCGGCATATCTGTATTTTTTTCAGTATTGGGAAGCTTAACAACCGTTCCATCCTCCAACGTTATAAAGTCGGTTTTCCTATCCTGACAAGAATTACTCTCTGATTTCTCCGCTTCTTTTCCCTCCAAATTATCATCAGACTCTATTTGAAAAGCTTCTCGGAATTTTTTAGTCAACTCACTTGTTGAAGGAACATGATATTCTCCTTGTTCTTCCCAGGAACGTTTTATTTCCGGAATTTCAGTCTCAGAAAGCTGAAAGCTGTCTTGAAACTTACCTATCATTTAATTTTTCCTCCTTCCATTTTTCATCCAGAAGATGATCCAGCAAAATCTTTATCTCTGAGCTTCCGGTCAACTGCATGTTCCGGTATGCGATCAGGCATAAAATCGTAAGACTATATTGGTATGGAAATGGAATAATCGACGGTGTAAGATTCTTAATCAAAAAGTATTTTTGCTGTTCATAGTCAAATTCCATTTTCATCATATCAGAAAATACAGAATCCGCCGAAAATAATTCATAGGCTATGGCTGACGCAGAATTCAGCTTCTTAGGCAAAGGTGTCTTTGTATATTCAAACAATTCTCTTTTTGCAGATACTGGCATATCACAATAAATCACGTCATCATCTATCTGGTCAATAAGAAGATCAAATTCTTCCGCAATTAAATGGCTGATAATATTTCCTTTTACATTTTTTCTAAATCTCTGATTATGACATCCAGCACAATATGCTTTTTCCTCACAGGCATACCTCTTGATTCTGCAAAGCACCGCTTCCAGCCAATCATTTTGATAAACTACAGCTACTCCCTTATTTAACTTTGAGAGTTCTGCAATCTGTTCATCATTTAAGCCAACAGCGCGTCCTACAAGTTCACGGTCAGAATAATCCGGCAGACGCATAATAATTTTTGTATTTGTATTTCGAATTGCCGCCATATCAAGTAATCCAGGAGATTGATCCGCAATCACGAAACCTTCTCCATAAGTGCGCATCTCAGCGATTGCATTTGTGAGCATTTCAACTGATTTTCCCAGCACATTCGAACCTTCTGTACATTGTTCGGTAGACGTTCTTTTCAACAGGTTATGAGCCTCTTCCAATACAGTCACATGATTAAGCCGCATATTCATACCTTTGCAACTGGAAAGTCTATATTCCTGCAATTTCATGATCAACAATCCCATAATAAGAGATTTTGTCTCTGATGATCCTACACGGCTCAAATCGACAATCACATTCTTATCAAATAATTCCCGCGCAGACAACTCTTCCGATGTAAAAAGGAGTCCGTTAATCCCATTTGTCAAAGATCGGAGTCTGGTTGATAGAGCGCCTTTATAGTCACTCTTATTGTCATTTGAATATTGTGATTGATCCATTACTTTTTCTATTTGCTGCAAGACATCTGTAAAATTAGGGAACAGCTGTTTGGAATATTTGTTTTCTGATTGCTTTAAGTCCCATCCTGCTTCTATGTAGGATCGCTCAATCGCGTCTTTTAAAACCGCTGGCATCGCGGCATACATCGGCCAGCAAACATTAAAAATCTCAACCAGCCTGTCCAGGTGCTCGTAAATATGTACTTCCTCAGGAAAACTGAATGGGTTAATTCGAAGTAAGTCAGTAAGTAATGGATTTGTGCCATATACTGTTACATCTTCTCTATTACCAAAAATATTTTTATATTCGCCTTTCGCAGGCTCAATCACAAGAAAATGAACATCATTTTTTTCCAGCTGTGCAAGAATCTGATACACTGTATTACTTTTTCCCGCCCCTGTAGAACCTGTAATAAACGCATGCATTGTCAGACTTTGCAAATCAAGCTCTACGCTTGTATCCGTGTCTCTGCCCAAATGATTAATTTTCCCCAGTTGGATATTCTGTTCCATGTCTTTATCATAATGATACATGATTTCCTGAGCGAATAGGGCATGTTCAATGACTGGCAAGCCTTTCACGGATGTCCTCGGAAACCCCATCTGAATAGCAAGTTCATTTGTACTTACTAATGATGTAGGATCAACAATCGACTGCCGCTCAACGGTATTCTCTGAAAATTGATAGCAAAATACAGGATGCAGAAAATTTGTTACATATCTGGCAATTTCTTTGACTTTCTCTTCATCTGTCCATGTATTTACCGCTGAGATTTCTAAACCGCTTTGATTTCCTGAAACCAATGAGCGATACATATTTGCGGCAGTTTCAGCTTCCGCGGCACTTTCACCGAGAAAATAGGCCGCAAAATCCCACATTCCGATGCTTTCACATTCCTCCAGGCGTTCCATCTGTTTTTCCAGTCTCTGGAGCATATTCACTAATGACCTGTTCTGAACATTCAAGGTAGCCGCCTGAGAACTGCCAAAAGTATCTGTCAGTGCCTTTGTATGAGCAAAATTTGCTGATACACTTTTCCCGGTATTCTCACTGTATTGAGTCCCTGTCCCAAAAGACAGTGTTTTTGTTGAACTTGTATTTTCACTAACAGTATTTCCATTGCTTGTTGACTCGTTCATGCCAAAAGTAAGATTTTTAGAAATCGAATCAGATACAGAATCCGTGTGAGAAATTCCATGTGTTTTACCCCGGGAGACACTTGCGGAGATTCCTCTATTTGTATTACCTCCAAGTGAAAATAGTCCGATATTTATGCCTGCATTTATACCGGAGCTGGAAAAGTTGCCTTTCGTATTTGTCAAGCTTTCAGATTCATTCACACTATCTGCCAATCCTGTCGTATGACTTTTCCCAGTGCTCAGAGAGGCACTGTTTCCAATAGTCTCAGTTTTTGTGCGGGCCAGCCCTATCCCCTGAGTACTTGCGTCTGCTTCCCCCCTGGTTATACTGATACCCGCAGTTTCTCCTCTTGACTCTGTTTCCGTATTGCCTTGTGTATCACTGTCGGATATACTGGAACTATTGTTAAGACTATAGTTATACTGTATATTTGCGAAAGGAGACAGAAGCGTATAGATGCGCTCATATTCCTTTCTGGTATCTATCAAATCACAATGTTCAAGATTATTCGCAA
>NZ_JBQIKP010000047.1:0-34846 GCF_056796775.1 Schaedlerella sp. | reverse complement strand
TGATCATTCTGTCAAAAAATGCAAATGTACCATTGATTTTATCTTTAAATTGTTCTAATATAGTGTTCATAGGGTCATCCTTTCGTATGAATGCTACTGGGGAATTTAGTTCCCGATTGATGATTGGTACACAGATACCGTAAGTGCATTATAGCACATGCATCAACGATTGGATGATCCTTTTTATTTGAAATTAACTATAAAAGTTTGATTGCAGCTATAAGCTGCGCTATGTGATGGCCTGAACACCCATAAGTCGGAAGCCCTTGTCCGCTTTGTGGCAGAGGCCTGTGTCCCTGGTGTGGAACTAGGCAAAAAAGGAAAGACAGGGATCCTCAAAAGTAAGAAAATCCGAGCAGATTTCCTGCATGACCCTTCCCACCGGATCCGCTTTGTGTATACTCCGAAACACAGTTCCTGGATGAACCAGATTGAGATATGGTTTGGCATCATTAACCGAAAGCTGCTGAAGCGGAAAAGCTATCTGTCAATAGAAGAACTGGAAGCAAGCATCTTGCGCTTTATTGAACAGTACAATCTTACAGCACACCCATTTAAGTGGACATATGCTGGGATACCATTAGCAATTTAATCACTGATATTTAAGCAATGCTGTACTAGTACAATGTTGCATTAATTTTGAAGTAATAAGCGTTCGATGTTCATGTCAGTACAAGGCGGAGGAAGGAGGCGATGCCGGTAGCATCGTTGACTGCAGATGATAGACGCGACAATTTCCATTTATTTCATAAGAAGAAACTCCTTTCAAAAAGTATATAATCAAGGAGCTTCGCCGCAAATTTTTCGCAATTTATCAATTAGGGAAATATTACTAAAAATAGGGCGGTATATTTGTGCAAAATTAAGCAAGAAAAAATTAGAAAATCTGAGTTGAGGAAAAGAAAAAGCGGTATGGAAAATATGCCATACCACTAAAAAGATGGAATATTTTCCACCTGTACGGTTGGATGCTCTTTGGGCATCTACCATTTATAAAAATAATTCCTTTGCTTTTTGCATCCGCTCGGCAATCGGTACAGAGAAAGGACATCTGCCCTCACAGCTTCTGCATCCGGTACAGTCTGATGCATTTGCATTTAACTGCTGATAATGCGCGCGGACTGTTCCCGGAACCGCGTCTGACATCAAGGCAAGATCATATAACTTATTTACCATAGCAATGTCAATCCTGGCAGAGCATGGCGCACAATGCCCGCAATAAGTACATTGTCCTGTAGAAAACGCATGCCGCGGAGCCGATGCCAGGACACTTGCATAATCTTTTTCCTCACTGGTAGCGGTCTCATATGCCACAGCCTCGTATACATGCCGCGGATTGTCAAACCCCGCCATAATTGCCGCTACTGCCGGCCGGGTCAGCGCGTAATGAATGCATTGTACCGGTGTCAGAGCCACTCCAAAAGGGGATGTCTGTTTCTGGAACAGACGTCCCCCCGCATACCCTTTCATAACCGTAATCCCTACGCCGTTCTGTTCACAGATCTTATATAATTCTTCCCGCTCCGGCGCGATTCCGCTCAGTTTTTCATCGTATTGATCTGTAAAATATTGTTCCAGATCCGTAACAGGCGGCAGCAGATCAAAAGCCGGGTTGATACTGAATAAGATCATTTCAATCTCACCATGGCAGGCCGCCATTTTAGCAATCTCCGGATTATGGGAACTCATTCCGATATGGCGGATCTTTCCTTCTTTCTTTAATTGCCGCACATACTCTATAAACTCTCCATTCATTACATGATCAAATTCTTCTGTATTATCAATAAAATGGATCATTCCCAAATCAATATAGTCCGTCTGCAGCCGTGCCAACAGGTCTTCAAAAGCCGGTTTTACTTTTTTCAGATTTCTGGTTCTGACATATTGTCCATTTTCCCAAATAGAACCAATATGCCCCTGGATGATCCACCGGTTACGTTTTCCTTTTATCGCCGATCCGATATTAGACCGGACATTCGGTTCGGACATCCAGCAGTCCAGAATATTGATCCCTTCCTCTTCACACACATCAATTACCGCTTTTACTTCTTCCGTATTATGACGCTCCAGCCATTCTCCGCCGAGCCCGATCTCGCTGACCATTAAGCCTGTCTTTCCAAGTTCCCTGTATATCATAATCCTTCCTCCGCTTTTCGCATCTTTTTCTTTTCTGTTACCACCATTTTCCTCCTGTCTCCATTGCTTTTTCATACATCCCCCGCAGATAATGTGGGTTCATATCTTCTTCATAGCACATCTTAGGCATATATTCGTCCGGAATTAATTTCTTACATTCTGCTTCAAGTTTTTGTAAATTCTTTGTTTCAATCCATATGACTCTCCGCAGCCATATATTATCCGAGTACCTCTTTCTCTTCCGCCCTGTCTGCCTGCGCAAATGAGATCACTGCCTCATTCTTCCTCATAAACAGCAGCCCGAAGGACCCCGGTCCGCAGTTGCTGGCGATTGCGGAAGACGCCTTCTGCACGTAAACCCGTTCGAAAGGACAGTACTGCCGCACCAGTTCCTGGACATATTCCAGCTTCTTTTCATCCATGCCTGCATAGGTAATGAACAGGATGCTCCGGTCGATGTTTCTGGAGTCTATGAAAACCCTTCGGACATAGCTTTTCGCAACATGCGTAAAATCTCCCATTGCCATGCCGATGACCACCATCCGGCTCTTCCGCAGCACGATGAGTGGATGCAGCAGCAGCGCATCGCAAATGACCTGGATCCGTTTGGATATCCGCCCCGACTGGCACATCATATGTGTGCTGTTAATGACAAACGCAGAGGAAATATGATTCCTGAGCCGCTTCACGCCTTCCACGATCTCTGTCTTCGAAGCATGTTTCTCCGCCATTGATACGGCAAACAGTACGATCAGCCCAAGACTGCTGGACAGATGCCCGGAATCAATCACCGTAACATTTTCAAAGGATTTCGCCGCTTCCACCGCATTGTTGTAGCCCTCGCTGACATGCTTTGCCATGGTGATATGGATCACATTCTGTGCCTCGGTCAGCTTATCTGCAAAGAAACGCTCATAGTCTTCGACCTCAGGAGCCTGAGAGTAACCGCTCCACCCCTCCGAAATGTGCATCAGCAATTCATCCGGCTTCAATTCCAGCTCATCCAAGAACCGCCCCTCGTCCGTGCAGATATAGTATGGACACACGGATAGATGAAACTTTTCCTTTAGAGATTGGGGAAGGTCGCATACACTGTCCGTTGTGATCATAAGTGAAAGCCGTTTCGCATGCTCAAAGATCAGGACGTCCTTTCCAATCTCGGACTGGCCGGATTCCTCCGTCAGCTTTACCAGTTCCTTCGGCAGGATGCTCATAACCGCCGCTTCCAGCAGCGCGCCGCTGACCGGCTTCGCCAGATATCCGCTGAAGCCCTCCTTCCGGTAAAGCAGCTGATTGTCACTGCCCGCATTAGCGGTCAGCGCGATCACGGGTACATCCTGGCATAATCCGCCCGGCTGGGTACGCAGCGAGTGAAAGCACTCAATTCCGTCCATCTCCGGCATCAGGTGGTCCATCAGGATTCCGTCATAATGCTGTTCCAGAGTCCGCGTCAGACATTCTTCGCCGCTTGACGCCGTATCAATCTGGATCTTCGTTGCGGATAGCAGCTTACGCACCACGACCAGGTTCATATCATTGTCATCTACCACAAGAATGTGGGCATCCGGCGCCTCGAAGCTCTGCCTGTACTGCACCCCCTCATGAACCTTCATACGGGAAGCCAGTGTAAATGTCCCCAGTTCCTTATCATCTATGATATCCTGCTCCAGCATGACAACGAACTTGGAACCCTTGGTATAGACGCTGTTGACACTGATCTCGCCGTCCATCAGCTCTACCAGCTGCTGTACAATGCTGAGCCCCAGCCCGGTCCCTTCGATGTGTCGGTTTTTTTCTTCATCCACCCTTCGGAACGCATTAAAGATATAAGGAATATTTTCCTTTTTAACCCCCTGTCCGGTGTCCTCCACGGAATACCAGACGCGCACCCGATTCAGTCCCAGACGCTCACACCGGACGGAAAGACTGATAGAACCCTCAGTGGTATACTTTATGGCATTGTTCAGTAGGTTGATCAGGATCTGCTTGATACGCACCGCGTCGCCGCAGAGCATGCTTGGAATCGAAGAATCCACATGGAGGCGAAATTCCAGCCCTTTTTCCTTAGCCTTGATCCAGATCATATTGACGATTTCCGAAAACAACTCTCCGGTTTCATAGGAATCATTGATGATCTCCATTTTTCCGGATTTAATTTTGGACAGATCCAGGATATCGTTGATCAGTGTAAGCAGCAATTTGCTGGCTCCCTGGATATTTCTTGCGTTCTCCGCAACATCCTCTGGGATGTCCCCCCGTAGGATGATCTCGTTTAACCCGATGATGGAGTTGATGGGCGTACGAATCTCATGGCTCATACTGGAGAAGAAATGATTTTCCGCCCTGTTCAATTCTTCAATCTCCTTCTTCTGCTCCTTGGCCAATTTGTTCTCTTCTTCATAGAGTCTGTTCAAAAACATCAGAAGCACACTGGTCAGCAATCCCACCATGATTACAGAATTTGCAGAGTCAAAGAAAGAATGTCTCGGCGTATTCCGCGCCACAAGTTTCGGAAAGTAAAAGGATATATAATAGCAGAGCAATGTCTCGGCTGTACAGATCACGAAAAAAACAGCCTTCCGCCTTCCTGTCTGGGTAATGCTGATATAAATAAAGCAGAGCACAAACCATTCCGGCATTCCGCTGTAGAACCCGCCTGCCGTGAAAAAACTCACCGGGAACAGCAGAAGAAGCAGGACCGCAATGGCAGTAGCCCCTGTAATAATACGTTCCTTTTGAATACTGACCTTCGTGATCATAAATATAGCAGCAAGGCTGACTGCAAGCAGCAGCCAGTTCATGAAAGTTCTGCCCATCGGCAGTATAAAGATCAATGCGATCATGCTGACGCCTGTAACCACACGAAACATACGCTCCTGCAGGCTGATCCTATGGTCAAAGATGATTTGAAGCCATTTTTTGAACACGCGGTATTTCCTCCTAAACTATAATGTATCGCCCCTCGCCGAAGGCTCGGCAGCACCTTACCGTAAGACAGCTCTGCCTGTTTTTGCGGCTGTCTTCCTTTATAAATCATATAAGCTTATAACCCGGCCATGCTTTCACATACCTCTTGATACATGTGCAGCAGTTCCGAATGGTTCTGCCGGATGTATTCAACGTCTTCCCTCTTTCCAGCCAGTTCCAGTTCCTTCGCCCGTCCTGAGAGCACTTCCGCCCCGATCGTCAGAGATGTACTCTTCAAAGCATGGACCTTGACCGCATAATCGTTCCAGTTTTCCGTCTCGTAAAGGGAAGTGATCTCTGCCGCCTTCTCTTCTCCCTGGGATGAGAACATGCGCAGCATCT
This sequence comes from Schaedlerella sp., assembly GCF_056796775.1. NCBI lineage: Bacteria > Bacillati > Bacillota > Clostridia > Lachnospirales > Lachnospiraceae > Schaedlerella > Schaedlerella sp. Next base: position 29,401 of record NZ_JBQIKP010000047.1, on the reverse strand, counting down.
CCAGATAAAATTCCTCTTCGCCGCAGCAGTAATCCAGCCCCATCTCTACATTGATCCCTGCCTGTACGAGACGGGCACGGGGCAGGACAGACCCTTGCGCAGAATCATTTTCTTCCGATACGCTGCCGTCGGATCCAGCTGCGTCCGGCACATCTGTTTCTGTTCCAGACGCGTCCGGCATGGCGGCGCCCGTCTCATTCTCTTCCTGACCAAACGCGCCTGATCTGTCATCCCGGGACGGGATTGTTGTCTGCTGCTTCGTCTCATCTGTGGAAGTACCGGCAGAAGCTTGTATACCTTCCTCCGGACTGTCCGGAATCGTAGGCTCTGCGCCATACTGGATCCGATCCTTCGGCAGTACCCTGCGCAGTACCCTTTCCAGGACGGCGCGCTCGATGGGTTTTGGGATAAATTCCGTAAATCCCTCACTCCGGAACATTTCCCTCGCTCCGCTGATCGTATTCGCGGTCAGCGCGATCACCGGCAGTTCCTGATAAGCCCCATCGTCAATCTCACGGATGAACTGCAGTGTTTCTACTCCGTCGAAGCCCGGCATCATGTGATCCAGGAATACGATATCATAGGAATTCTGACTGCATCGTTCCACCGCCTCCCGTCCGCTGAGGCAGGTATCCACCTGCATCCCGTAGCTTCCCAAAACACCTTTTGCGACCACAAGGTTCATCTCTTCATCATCTACGGCAAGAACCCGGACTCCCTCACAGGTAAATGGCCTGCGGCCTGCCGCCTGTGCTTCTTCGAATCCATTTTCCTTCACCTCGCCGTTCAGCAGGTTCACCACGGAAAGGGCTGAGAATGGCTTATGGATGATCAGCAGCCTGCTGGCCCTGTGAAGCATAAAATCCTTCTCCGCGATCACAACCACCCGCAATGTTTCCGCCAGTTCTTCATAATAGGAATGATTCTCTTCATATTCAGCCTGCGCGATAAACACATGGGTCAGCTTACAGGTACGCTGCAACTTGAGCAGCCCTTCAAAATTGTGTGCCTGATATCCCTCAATGCCAAGCCCATCCACCAGGCTCAGGATCAGCTTGTCGTAATAACGCCGGACTTCGTCGCAGCTGTATTTCTCCGGCCTGAAGTAGCAGGCGATGCAAAGTTCATCCGCATTGGAAAGCACAATGGCCGGACTGTCGTCCGCCACGCCCTGCGGAATAGCGATATGGGCATGCAGCCCCTGCTGTCCGTCGCTTTCAAAATGGATAAATCCGCCCATCGCATGGAGGATCCCCCGCGCGATAGGAATCCCAAGTCCCAATCCCCCCGCGAAACGGCTGCTTCCGGAATCCGCCTGATAAAAATCATCAAACATCTGCGTAAGCTGGGACTCTGTCATACCGATACCGGTATCGTAAATGTTTATGATCAGGTTGATCCCATAGCTTTCACGCCGAAATTCTATACAGACGTTTATTCCGCCTTCTTCCGTAAACTTGATTGAGTTTTCCAGCAGGATCTTCAGTACGTGGGAAAGCTTTTCCGCATCCCCGACCAGCATCGACGGTATCCCCGGATCGATATCAAATACCAGCTCCAGTTGATTCCTGCTGCTCTGCATTGCCGTCATCGTGATCACGTCATTGAGCACGGAAATGATCATGTACTCTTCCCTCGCCGGGACCAGCGTGCCCTCTACAATCTCCGTATAGTCCAGCATATTATTGATCTGATTGGACAGGCGCTTTCCCGCCAGCTGTATGGACTGCATATCTGTCCGAAGCTCGGGAGAAAGATCCTTCTCCATAGCCACCTCGCTGATCCCCAGCACCATATTGATCGGTGTTCGCAGCTCATGGGATACATTCGACAAAAACACCGCGTTCTGCCGTCCCGCGGTCTCCAGCTGCGCAAATGCGGCATCATACCGCTTTTTGTCCGCCCGCCTCCTGTTATGCCGGTGCCTGGCGATCTCCACCGACCCTGCCGTCACTGCGATCCCCAGCCCCAGACGTATGATGTCCCGGGTCTCCATGCCGGAATAGATGGTATGCAGATACAGAAAATGATACAGCAGTATCAGCACATACAGAGCAGCGATCATGTACAGCAGCCGCTTTTTATCCAGCATGGAAAACATCAGGACCATAATGCAGGCCACGGCCGGTAGATCGTAAAGACTGTCCCCATGTATCCCAAAGAAGAAAAATTCCACCAGCAAAAGGCCGGCGCACAGATAATCATAAAACGTTCCCGAGCAGGTCCTTCCGATATGCAGGCACCAGATGCTGACACTGCCGATCACGATCAAAGGGGTCATCCACATCTCCCACGACATCGCCATCGTGATCAGGATCAGGATTACGCTGAATACACTGACCGTAGCCGCCTGGAGCAACTGCATACTTATCTGTTCTTCCGTTCTCATCTCTTGATCAAACTCCTTTGCAATTCATCTCCCCGTGATTCTTCGAATCTACGTGAATCCTATTTTAGAACAGATCGCATGTAAAATCAAGTATTACAGACTGAGATTCTTACTATTCACGGTCTGACCGGTTACAGTTCACGGCATGTGAACTGTAACGCATCCAGCACAATGAAAATCGCCTAAAGACGAGGGGCCGGATACCTGAAACCGCTGCTTTACTGACCGGATGCCTTGCGTCGGAGCGCAAGACACCATGAACAGCAACCTCAGATCCCCGCGATTCTCCCCGCTGTCCGATAGGCTCCCCGGTACACTCCGTACATCACTCCGACGATCGCGGCCATCAGCAAGATCTCCGCCATCAGCATTTTTACCTCAAAGACCTGCAGGCTCATATCGTTAAAATACGTCAAAAGCAGGGAAAAACCTCCGGAGATCGCGCACCCTGCAGCCACGGGATAAGCGAAAATCCGGCGCAGCTGTACCCGGATGACCTGTTTCACATACGCCCTGTCCGCCCCCAGCTTTTTCAGATCCTCAAAAAGCTGCCGGTTGTCCATGGCAATGGTGATGCTCCGGACATAGCTCATCATGCCTGCCGCCGTCAGCGAGATTGCAGAGACATAGATGCTGAGCAGGACAAATACCGCTACCATTTCCATGGCCTCCGCCTGCAGCAGGACCTTCGAAAACGGAGCGTACTTCCACTCCTGGATCAGCCGGGGATTGTCCGGCGACAGATCGATCTCTCCGGCATAGCTGTAGTCCCTTCCTTCCGCCAGCGCCAGCTCCTCCTCCCGGGCATCATACAGCGTATAATGGTTGGAAGTTGCTGTTGCCCGGGCGGTCATTTCCTGCTTCAGCGCATCTGCGAAATCATAGGTTTCCATCACATGCTTCACGTTAAATAAGATATGTTTTTCCTTCCCTTCCTCCGAAATTCCTTCGGCAAACCGGCGGTAGTCCTCATCCGCCAGCACAAAAGCAAAGGGATCGCTGACAAGATTCAGATTGCCGCACTCCACGGTTCCCATAAACCGCGGCTTCATCTCCTCTTCGGAGCCGGAAAAGCGGATTGCGTTCAGGCAGTCATAGTCGGTCCAGAAGGACTCCGGGGATCCTTCCGCGGCAACAGTCCGGTACTCCCCGCTGCCCAGCGTAACCTGGCTCCCGGAAATCCTCGCGAAATCAGAAGCCGATACAAAGGAAGCCAGCTTTTCATATTCCACGTCAAAGTATCGTCTCTGTTCATCCATATCTCTCCCTGTATAGCGGATGACCAGCTCCAGTGAGTCCAGTTCTTCAAAGGAAGTCATCTCCACGCCGTATTCCTCTGCCAGCTCCCGGATCTCCTCCTCTCCCATCTGCGCTTCCCCGGCCGGATAGTGGAGGGAATAGTCATACGGCATATCGCTGCCTCCTTCTGTCACGCTGTAATAATACATCACGCCCCAGAAGGCCGACAGCACGATCACGAACACCAGCAAGGAGATCACGCACATATTCCGGGTAGTTTGCCTGGCTGCAAAACGCATCAGATTGGTGGAAATGATATTGCTGTAGTATGTTTCCGGATGTTTCCCTTTCCGGGACTGCCCCACGGCGCTCAGGATCACCAGATACAGGCCTGCCGCACAGACCAGCCAAGTCAGATTCCAGACGGCCGGCATCCCCTGGCGAAACAGCCGGACCGTCAGTTGTGGGACTGCCATGGCCAGAAAGAGGCCCGATACGATCAGCAGGATTCCCAGTTTTTTGCTCCACGGACTGATTTCTCGAATCATCTCCGTCTTTCGTCCGGCATTCAGGATCTCCATAATGTCTGCCCGGCGGATGAAACGGATCCCCAGGAACAGGATGCACAGCGACAGCGCCACCGCAAACAGCAGTCCCGCAAATACGCCCGCGATCCCGAAGCGGTATTGCATCTGCTGCGTGTCGATCACCAGCATCCGAAACAAAAGCCAGATCAGATAAGAGACCGGCAGAGCCGCCGCCAGACCGGAAAGGATATAGATTCCCACCGAAGCGCGCAGCTCTGAGAACAGCTGACGGGACAGTTCTTTTTTCTCTGCCCCCAGAGCCAGCATCACCCCGAATTCCCTGCTTTTTTGTCGGAAAAACAAACTGCTTCCGTACAGGGTAAAGAGCAGGCAGCCCACCGCCACCGCCACCAGCATGAGCCACATCAGCTTCCTCGTATCTCCGCCCGGCGGAAGGGCCTCCTGGATTGAGGGCGAGAAAAACATCATCGCAAAGGAAGACACCAGGAGCATGGATAAAAAGATGCAGATTCCAAGCAGCCGGTACTGGTCCTTGTTTTTTCTGCGAAGCTTTTCCGTGATCTTATGCATTGTCATCGCTGTCACCTCCCAGGGTACGGATGGTATTCAGTAGCTCATCCATGAATGCTCTTCTTCCGCCGCTTCGTGTCAGCTCCCCATAGACCTGCCCGTCCTTCAGGACGACTACCCGGTCACAGAAGGAGGCCGCAAAGCTGTCATGAGTGACCATGAAAATAGTCGCGCCCAGCTCCTGCTTCGCCTGTAAAAACGCGTCGATCACAGCTTTGCAGGACTTGCTGTCCAGATTCCCGGTGGGCTCGTCGGCAAGAATGACATAAGGCTGGTTCATCAGTGCCCTTGCCACCGCGGTACGCTGCTTCTCCCCGCCGGAAATCTCGACAGGATATTTTTCCATGATCTTCTCAATGCCGAAAAGCCGGCAGATATTCCTCGCCTTTTCTTCCATCTGCACCACCGGGCGGCGTGCAATGATCTGGGGAAGGCAGATATTCTCGAACACACTCAGGCCGTCCAGAAGCATAAAATCCTGAAAGACGAACCCCATCTGCCGGTTGCGGACTCTGGCCAGCTCCGTTTCATTCAGATCGGAAATGTCCTGGTCTGCCAGAACGATGCTCCCCTGCTCATGTGGAATAAAGCAGGAAATGCAGTTCAGCAGGGTGGTTTTGCCCGATCCAGACGGCCCCATGACGGCCACAAACTCCCCTTTTTCCACCCTCAGTGATACGTCCTTTAATACCGGATACACCAGGCTTCCCGATGTATAGCTTTTTGATAAATGCCTGACCTGCAGCATAAAACAATCCCTCCTTTGATAAAAATGGTTTCTAAAATAGTTCCGACTGTAAATAGTTTAAATACTTTTTGTATGGAACGCATTGCGGAAACTGTCATGTTTGGTATCGATTTTGTAAAGTTTGCGCCGGAATGCTGGAACTGCATTTACAAATCCGGGGTTTTTCTGTAAACTAAGGAGCTGTAGGAACTGTGTTCCTCAGAAAGGAAGGACCCCTATGATCAGCATCGGAATCTGTGATGATGAGGCTCCCACGCGCCGTGCCCTCCGCACTCCTCTGGAGCGGAAGCTGCAGCTGCTTGGAATCTCTTACCGTATTTTGGAATACGACTCCGGCGAAGCATTGTTTTCACATCCGGAGCGCGAATATTTGGATATTTTATTTCTGGATATTGAAATGAAACAGATGAACGGCATGGAAACCGCCAAAAATCTGAGAAAAAGGAACTCCCATACGCTCCTGATCTTCGTAACCGCTTACCCTGACTTTGTATTTCAGGGATATGAGGTGCATGCCTTCCATTATATTCTGAAGCCCTATGAGGAGCACAAGATCCAGGCCGTTCTGGAGCAGGCATTGGAAGAGCTCGGGAGGGACCGGGAACCGTATTTTACCCTGGAGCGGAAATCCGGTATTCTGAAAATCCCTTTGAAAAAGGTCCTGGCTTTTTCCAGTGACCGAAGGAAGGTTGTGATCTTCCTGAATGACGGAAGCAGACCTGATTTTTACGGGAAGCTGGATGAGGTGGAGTCCGGACTGCCGGACTATTTTGTACGCTGCCACAACCGGCATCTGGTGAACCTGAACTTTGTAAGCGCTCTGGAAAAAGACCGCTGTATCTGCGGGGCATTGCAGTTTCCGGTCAGCCGTGCCTTCCGCCAGCCCCTGGAAATTGCCTTTGCCCGTCTCCTGCTGCGGTGAGCTAAAACGCTGTTTTGGAGTTGTAGAAAAATAGGAGAATCACCATGGATCTTATATCTGTTATGTATAATGTCGGCAAAATCCCTAATTGCATACAGGGTTTCCTGTTTTACCGGATTCTATGCCATTTTGCGCAGAAACGGGACGGAAAGCTCTGGAGCGCGGCCGGATATATTTCCTGCGCCTGCCTCTCCAACATGATTATCTATCCGAATGATTTTTTTAATGTGGTCCTGGAACTGGTCTGGTTTCTTGCACTGATGCTGCTCGCCTTCCAGGGCAGTATCTGGCAGCGTCTGGCTGCCGTGGCCGTCCTCTATCCCCTGATCGTCAGCCAGAACTTTTTTGTCATGGATATGCTGGGTGTGCTGGGTTCTTCCCTTGACTGGCCCATTGCCATAGACCTGTTCTGTACCATAGCGGATCCCATCCTGCATCTGCTGATCTGGTACGGCATTTACCGCTTTTTTGAAAGGCATCTGGTTCAGGCCCGGAAATTATTCGGCCATAAGACCTGGATCCTGCTGGATGTCATCTGTCTGGCCTCCCTGGTGAGCATAACCACCAGCATCCTCTTTGCCCCGGTTCAAAGCTATTACATGTGGCCGGCCGCCTTTTCCTGCTTTGCAACCAACCTGGGCTGCATCGCCCTGACGGAATATTTTGTCAGAAGCATCCGGCAGGACATGGAGCGGAAAAACCTGATGCTTCAGAAAAGCTATTATGAAGAACTGGAGCAAAATCAAACCAAGATCCGCAGATTCCGCCATGATATGAACAACCATCTGGGCGTGATCCAGGCTCTGTTCCGCTCAGGAAATACAGAGGATGCCGAGCACTATATGGAGGAAATCGAGACGCGGCTGGCGGCCCGCACTCGTGTCTTTTGCAAGAACAGCATCATCAACGCGGTTCTCAATGCCAAATACAATCTGGCGCTGGAGCAGGGAATCAATGTTTTTTTCCACATTGACCTGGACAGACTGATCGGCCTCGACCCGATCAGCCTCTGCTGCCTGTTTTCCAATACCCTGGACAATGCCGTCGAAGCCTCTGTGAAGATACCAGACCTTAAAAAGCGCCGAATCTCCTTAAAGGCCAGAGTGACTGAAAACGGTTATTTCACCTTTGAAATAACAAACACAAAAGCAAATGCCGTCCGGGAACATAAAGGCCGGCTTGTATCCGATAAAGAAGATTCAGACACACACGGCCTGGGCCTGGCAAATGTTCGGGAAATGGTGGAAAAGTACAGCGGCACTCTGGATATCTCCTATACGGAGACTACCTTTACAGTGACTGTTCTGATCGGAAATGTATAATCTTCGATACAGCAGCAGCGCAAACCGGACGGCTGGAATAATTTTTGGTTCATGAATTTTATAACTTTTTCTTCTGCATGGACAGCATCTTATCCAGATAGATGGACTTAAACTGCCTGCTCGCCAGGGCCTGCTTCAGGGGCGGGAGCTTTAAGATGGCGCCGAATACGGCTGCCATGGCCCGGTGATTGGCAAAAGCCTGATTATCGAATATCAGGTTCTGCAGCGTTCCTTTTTCGATGGCCTGCAGGACAAACCGGTGCGTGCTGTTTACAGGTGTGATCACCTGCACCGGACGCCGTTCCAGCTCAATAGCCCCGGTGGGACAGTTCCGGGCGCAGACACCGCAGCCCAGGCAGATCTCCGTGTCGATCACCGGATGCTTCCTGCCGCGCTCCTCTCCCTCCTGCCCCTTCTCTTCTATGGCAATGGCCAGGATCGGACAGACCTTCGCGCATTTTCCGCAGCCGATGCATTTCTCCAGGGACACTCTGGGAATATAATTGGTCGTGGCCACGGGCTGCATGGGGCTGAACTTCCTTGCCGCCTGCAGCGCTTCACAGCAGCAGCCGCAGCAGTTGCAGATAAATGCCGGATGCTCCCGGACATTTTCTCCGATCTGCACCAGGTTAGCGGCATAGGAACGCTCCAGCGCATCCATGGCCTCTTCCCTGGAGATGAGCCGCGCATACTCCCCATGCTCGGCCAGGGAACGGGCCACATTGTCAAAGGTCAGGCACACATCCCAGGGCGCGTCGATCTCACAGGGGTGTCCGGCATGATACATCTTATGTCTGCAGTAGCAGGTACCAAGCCCGATATACTTTGCTTCCTCCACGATATGCGAGGCACGCTCATAGTCCAGGATGTGGTTCGTCTTGTCATTGGTCAGCACCGGCTCCTGCACAAACACCCGGCCCAGCCTTGTCTCTGTCACAAAGAACAGATCTTTGACAAAATCCTCCTCCACATTCATATACTGATAATACAGCTCGCTCAGATACTTCTGGTCAATATCGCCTCTCGTGCGCATCAGGGCAAACTCAATAAAGCCTGCCATCGGCGGCGGCATCACAAACTGCCGCTGCCCATGGTAATCAGAATCTACCAGCAGCGCTTTTTCACAGAGGTGGTCCAGGAGCTTCTCCGCCTTTGCCTCCGTTGTCCCCCAGATCCTGGCCGCCTTTTTCAGCGTAAACGGACGGACCGGAAGCAGCGCCACCCACTTGGCCTCCTTCTCCGTGTACAATACCTGCAGGATCTTATATAACGTATCTGACGCGGGAGCTCCCTGGGTAAACCAGTTGATCCGCTCCTCCAGATTCTTGTAGGCATCTCTTGTTGTCATATGTCCCATCGTTTTTTTCGCCTCCTGTCATTTGAGCCTTGTTGTTCCGTGCAGTTCTGAAACCGCGGACATCACCTGCGGCATCAGACAAAATCCTGTCTGCGGTTCCTGATCCCTTGCACATCACGACTCGGTCCTTCTGGTAGTATAACACAAATAAGATCGAAGAGGAGCATTTTTCTGAAAAAAGGCTGATAATGCAACGATGTGCTAGCCATCACTTCACTGAGGGGACCTTTGGATACTTATGATTTCATCCGCCGGAATCTCCGTTCCGTCCTCCAAAAGGATCGCCCGCTCGTATTCCTTTATCTTCTTCACACAGCCGGTCACAGTTACATAGGCCCCTCCCGATTTCTTCGGATCCGGCACAAAATAAGTAAAGGACACGGCTTCCCCTCTGCCGATCTGCTCCTGTATCCTGCGCAGCTCCCGATTCAGTTCCTCCCTGATGCCCTCGTCCAGCTCTGTCCGTACTTCCGTCAGCCGGGCGGTCTCCCTGACGGCCTCGTAATGGCCAGAAAGCGCCGCAAACGGCGCAAACTGTGCCGCCCGGTCCTGGATCGGCATGGGCGGATGGGTCCTGGATACGTGATGGGGAAGGTCAATCATATCCTGGTATTTGTACATCTCCTTGCGGTTGATCATGCTTTGTACTGCCTGACTCATGCTCTGTGCCCTCCGATCTGCCGATTCCGGTCGATGACCGTAGATCCCTCCACCAGATTTGCCCCTTTTAAAATCGCATTTTTTCCATATTTCTTTTTGATATCCAGCATGGCTTCCTGCAGCTTCCTCTCACGCTTCCGCTCCGACTCTTCCTCCTCACGCTCCTGCTCCAGCCGGGCATAGTCCGTGAATAAGTCAAGCTGCTCAAACGCAGGCGTATCGGCTGCAGTGCCCTCGTCCGCCACGCGGTTTGCACTGATATAGATCCTCCGGATCAGAAAGCCCGGGTTGATGATCCTGTCATATAAATCCAGAACCGCATTCACGATACACTTTGTGGACGAGGTCTGCCTTTCCAGGTTGGCAGTTCCGTGGGCGTGTCTGGGCATCTTCCGCCCATATCGGTCTGTCGTGACCTCCGTCTGCTCCGGTCTGCGCACTGCCGGATCGGATAGATTCCCAATGTCATAGCCGACCGTCAGGACGATCTGGTCCGTAACCAGCCCTTTTTCAACCAGATCCAATACCAGCTGCTCCGTCATCTCCCGGACGACCATTCTCGCCTCCCCGGCGGAATAGGGATGATGCAGGACCTGGCCGGAGCCCACGCTGCTGGTGCTGGGCTTATAGTTCTTGATATCCGCCATGGTACAGGACTCCCATCCCCACGCATGGTCGATCAGCAGCTCCGCGTTGACTCCGAATAACCGGTAAAGCAGATCTTCATTGTAATACTCCCCCGGCTTTCCGATGGAGCATCTGGCGATGTCTCCCATCGTAAACATGCCATACTCCTCCAGCTTCTTCGCATAGCCTCTGCCGATCCGCCAAAAATCGGTAAGCGGCCGATGAGCCCACAGGATCCGGCGGTAGCTTTTTTCATTGAGCGAGGCGATACGCACTCCGTTCTTATCCGGAGGAATGTGCTTCGCCACGATATCCATGGCCACCTTGCACAGGTACAGGTTCGTCCCAATCCCTGCCGTGGCCGTAATTCCTGTGACAGTGTGGATATCCCGGATGATCCGTCCGGCAAGCTCACGGGCCGACGCGCCGTACTTTGCCGGACCAGGGACAGTCTCCGCATGCCAAAATTCCCTTGTCGCAGAAAGACCGCCCATCCTGTCGGAACAGACATGAGGAGGCGTCCCTGGCGTATCCCTTCTCGGAGGGATTCTGTCTGCCTCCCCGGGACAGGCATGATAGGACGCCCCTGGGGCACAGGTATCCAGATAATGCGTCACATCCATCATGATCTCGTCGATGGAATATACATGGCAGTCCTCCGGCGCTACATATTTTAGATAAATCTCATAGATCCTTGTGCTGTATTCGATATAGAGTGACATCCTGGGCGGAGCCACAATATAGTCAAGGGCCTTCTTCGGCGATGCTTTCAGCTCTGTATCATCACAGGAAGCGCCCTCAAGACGGCGGTCCGGCGAGCGCATCTGCCTCTCTGCATTGACCTCTCTGACCCTCTGCATCACCTCGAACAGCCTTGCTCTTCCAGAGATCCCATAGGCCTTGAGAGAAGGGGACACCGCCAGACAGATGGTCTTCTCAGTGCGGCTTAAGTCCGCCACCACCAGATTCGTCGTCATGGGATCCAGGCCTCTCTCCACACATTCCACGGAAGCATAAAAGGACTTCAGATCAATTGCAATATACACGGGATCCTTTTGAGCCATAATCATCACCTCACATCTATCACAGTATACTCGGCAGATTTCATCGGCTGTGGGTATACCTCAGGGCATCCCAGCATGGCCATAGCGGGATGTCCAGGTATATAAGATTCCCTGCGGCCAGCAAAAAACCACCGCAAACATTTGTTCTTTTTATATTATAGCAGAACTTACGTTTGTTTTCAACAGAATAAAAATATATTTTTATATCACCAATACCATCCCATTATTGCCATTCGGCCGTTTCACAAGGTGTAGAAATATCGAAACCTTCATTTTAACCTTTATACTTCTTATATATAGCTATAATATCTCGTTTCAAGTAAACCGGTATCTCTGTACAATAGAAGCTGAAAAACAGCGGCGCGTTCTTAAGATCGGCATACCTTGGAAGCAGTGTACAAATGAAAGACAGGCGGTGGACATTTATGAATGAAAACAGTATCAAAAATAATTTTGACTTCACTCCCATTGGGCTGGAGATAAAAAAAGCCCGGGAATCCAGGAAAATAACCAGAGAAAAATTAGTAGAAAAGCTCGATATCTCTACACGGCATCTGCAGGCAATCGAAATTGAAGGAAGGTATCCCAGCTTTGGCCTGCTGGTCCGTCTTGTCACGATGTTTGATATTCCCATTGATCAATACATATTTCCCGAAAATGCGGGGTCAAAAAGTGTGGAACGAAAACGGCTGGATCTGCTCCTGGACAAATTGGACGAAAGGGATCTGTCAATTATCGAGGCAACTGCCATGGGACTGTTTCAGGCAGGAAAAAGGACAGAGGGTTAAATCCTCTGTCCTTTTTCCCCATACTTTAGTATATAGAAAACCTGCCATTGACAGCCTTCCCCATATGCTAATATCTAATTCTGGTCCCTGCGCCCCGGCTCTTCCCTCAGCCGGAGTATCCCGTCTACGAGGATCCGCGCGTCATCAAAGATATAGTCAAACGCTCCGGCCTGATACATATTGATCACAACCATTCCAATAGGGACCGACAGGATCAGCCCCAGTACGCTGCTGACCCGGTAGCCCACATACAGCAAAAGCAGCGTCACCAGCGGATTCATTCCCATACTGTCCGCCACCAGCTTAGGCTGCAGGATCTGTCTGACAAGCTGGGTAACGGCATAGATCACGAACAGCAGAATCGCCGTCTTATAATCCCCCACCAAAAATTTATACAGCGCCCACGGAATCATAGCTGTTCCTGTTCCGAAAAAGGGAAGGAAATCCAGAAACGCGATCAGGAACGCGATCAAAGCAAAATAATTGATCCTTAATAACGCAAGGCCTACCATCAGGATCAGAAACACGACTCCCATGATCTTAAACTGAGCCTTAAAGTATCCTCCTACCGCATACCGCAGATTGTCCATCACCAGCGTCATCCGTTTCACAACGGCCTGAGGCATCACTTTTTTGGCCCAGCTCAGGACCTCATCCCGCTCCACCGTGAAAAAGTAAGCTGATATGACAGAGACCAGCACCGAGACCAGGAAGAACGGGAGGCGCATCGCCAGATTTCCCGCCGCGGTCACCGTAGGCTCCCCGATCTTCGAGATCAGGTCTCCCATATATTCGTTCAGATTCGACATCATGGTCTGGAAACCGCTGCGCACCTCCTCCGGAAGCCGCGCAAACAGTCCGGACATGGATTGTCCGATCTGCGAAAGCCCGTTGGCAAGCTGTTCATACAGATCCGGTATATTTTTCAGCAGATCACCCACCTCCGTCACAAGCCTGCTGACCGCAAGATAGATCAGCAGTACGATCAGCCCGATGACCAGCACCACGATCAGGGCCGAACCCAGCTTCTTCACGATCTTAAAATGCTTTTCCAGCCAGTTGACCACCGGCGCCGCAATCGCCGAAATACACCATCCGATCACAAATGGCATAAAAAATACGATTGCCTTCACTCCTATGATGATAAATGCGGCGGTCGCCAGAAGGCTGAATACCAGGCTTACCGTCACCTGCCAGTATGGACGCCTATTTTTCATGAACTATACACCTCTGTCCTGCTTTTCATCCGGATCGCTCTGTCCGAACCTTTCATTTACTATTCTGTCTCTTCCTGCTCCAGAAAGGATTCTATGACTTCCCAAATCTCCTCCCGCCCCTGCTTCGTGACGGAAGAGAACGGGATCACCCTTGTTCCCGGCACCAGCTTAAGACCTTCCTTGACCACCTTGATCTGCTTCTGTACCTGACTGCGCTTCAGCTTGTCCAGCTTCGTCAGGATCATGATCGGCTGAAATCCTTTGTCCAGGATCCATTCATACATCATCCTGTCATTGGCGGACGGCACATGCCGGATATCGATCAGCAGAAAGACTGCTTTCAGCATGGAAGATCCATGGAGATAGCGTTCCACCAGCTTTCCCCACTGCGCCTTTTCCTTCTCGGAAACCTTGGCATAGCCGTATCCGGGAAGATCCACCAGATATACCTCTTCATTGATATTATAAAAATTGATGGTCTGCGTCTTCCCCGGCGTGGCCGAGATCCGCGCATAGGACTTCCGGTTCATCAACGCATTGATCAGGGACGACTTCCCTACGTTGGATTTTCCCGCAAAAGCCACCTCCGGCTTGTCGTTCTCCGGAAGCCGGCTGGTGATTCCGCATACGGTCTCCAGGTTTACATTTTTAATTACCATAATTATCTCCTGTTATACTAAGGGCATCCCTTATAGTCTTTTACGATACAAGCGCCCGCTCCAGCACCTCGTCCATATGCTCCACCGGAACAATCTCCAGCCCCTTGGTGATCTCCGGGGACAATTCCTCCGCGTCCGCCTTATTTTTCTTCGGGATCAGGACCGTCTTAATTCCCGCGTTTTTCGCCGCCAGGAGCTTTTCCTTCAAGCCGCCGATGGGCAGCACCCGGCCCCGGAGCGTCACCTCTCCTGTCATCGCAAGATCCGCTCGCGCCTTCCGGGCTGTAACGGCGGAAAGCATGGCCGTGGCCATAGTTATCCCGGCAGACGGTCCGTCCTTTGGAACCGCGCCCTCCGGAATATGTACATGGATATCATGAGTTTCAAAAAAGTCCTCTGGAATCTCATACTTGCTGCTGATGGAACGGATATAGCTGATCCCGGTCCGGGCGGATTCTTTCATCACGTCTCCCAGCTGCCCGGTCAGCATAAGCTCGCCCTTCCCCGGCATGATGTTCACCTCAATCTGGAGAGTATCTCCGCCCACACTCGTCCATGCCAGCCCCCGGACGATCCCTACCTCGTCCGAATCATTTGCCATCTGATAGGAATACTTCTCTTTCCCAAGGTACTTCTGGATGTTCTTCTCCGTAACGGCAATCTTTTTCCTGTCCTTTGTCAGGATTTCCTTTGCGGACTTCCGGCACACATTTCCGATCTCCCGCTCCAGCTGCCGGACCCCGGCCTCCTTCGTATAATTCTTCGCCATTTTCCAGACAGCCTGCCTGCTGAATGTCAGCATGTCCGGAGTGAGCCCGTGCTTCTCCAGCTGCTTCGGGATCAGATGCTCCACTGCGATGTGAAGCTTTTCATTCTCCGTATAGCTGCTCACCTCCACCACCTCCATACGGTCCAGAAGAGGCCGCGGAATGGTCTGCAGTGTATTGGCCGTAGCCACGAAGAGCACCTCCGACAGATCCAGCGGCACCTCCAGGTAATGATCCCGGAATTTGCTGTTCTGCTCGCTGTCCAGCACCTCCAGCAATGCCGAGAAGGTGTCTCCCTTATAGTCTGTACTGATCTTGTCAATTTCATCCAAAAGAAGCAGCGGATTTTTCACTCCCGCCATACGGATGCCGTTGGCGATCCGTCCCGGCATGGCTCCTACATAGGTCTTCCGGTGTCCCCGGATCTCCGCCTCATCCCGCACCCCGCCCAGGGAAATGCGTACATAGGGCTTTTTCAGCGCCCGCGCCAGGGACTTCGCAATGGAAGTCTTGCCGGTTCCCGGAGGTCCTGCCAGACAGAGGATCGGGCTTTCTCCCTTTTTCGTCAGAGTCCGCACCGCAAGAAATTCCAGCACCCGCTCTTTGACCTGCTCCAGTCCGTAGTGGTCCTCCTCCAGCACCTGCTTGGCAAACGCAAGGTCCGAGCTGTCCTTCGCCGCCTTGTTCCATGGCATCTCCAGGATCGTCTCAATATAGGTGCGCAGCACACCACTCTCTGCCGGACTGTTCAGGGAACTCTTAAAGCGGCTGATCTCCTTTGCCAGCTTATCCTTCACTTCCTTCGGCGCCTTCAGCTTTTTAGCTGCCTGCTCAAATTCCTCCGCGTCGGACAGGGTGGTATCGTCGCCTAACTCCTCCCGGATCAGCTTTAACTGTTCCCGAAGGATATATTCCCGCTGGTGCTTGTCCACCCGTTCCTTGACCTTGGCCCGGATATCATCCTTGATATCCATGATCTGCACCTCATTGACCAGCTTGAATGCCAGCATCTCATACCGTTTCCAGAAATCTGTCTGGTTCAGGATCTCCTGCTGGTCCGTATAATACAGCGGAATGTTGGCGGAAATCTCATCCACCAGCTCCTTCAGATCACTGATCTCCAGGATCCGTCCGACCCCTTCCTTGGACATCTTCCCGTTTTTCGCGGCATAGTCCACGAAAATGTCTTTCAGGCCGCGTATCATGGCCTGTCCGTTCAGATCCTCCGGAGACTGGAAATCCGACTCATCCAAGATCTCCACCTCCGCCCGCAGATAGGGAGTCTCATATTCTATGCTTTTAAGAATCCCCCTCGCCTCTCCTGCCACCAGAACTCGAAGGATCTTCTTCGGCAGCTTGATGATCTGTCGGACCGAAGCCACCGTGCCGACCTCATACATCTCCTTCTGGCCCGGATTTTCCGCGTCCTGCTCCCTCTGCAGTACAAGGAATATCTTCTGATCCTCCACCATGGCCTCCTGCACCGCGGCGATCGACCGCTCCCGGCTAATATCAAAATGCACCACCATCTCCGGCATGATCGTCATCCCCCGCAGGGCAACCATCGGGAGGCTTTTGATTTCACTCTTCATGTGTCACTTCTCCTATTTGTAATGATACTCATGGCCGATGAAATCTGCCGTGAGTATTGCGCCAGCCGCAACAGCGCCAAAATACCTTTTGACGCTTTCATCATAATATGTTTCGCTGTCATATTCAATATGGAAAAGGCAGGTATATGGTCAAACCACAATACCCGCCCCCTTATTATACTGCACGCCAGATAAATATGCCGTACAGTATATCATAATGCGCACAGCCGCATGAGGAATTATGCCGCTTCACGGCTGCGGCTGGCGCAATACTCACGGCAGATTTCATCGGCTGTGAGTATATATTTTAAAAATCTGCTATGCACTCTGAGATGTCAGAAATGACCTTCGTTCCTCTCCGTCGCATTCATATAGCGGCTGCCCGGTCCCTTTCACCACATCCTTCGTGATCCTGCACTCCTTGATCGTTTCATCCGACGGCACACGGAACATGGTATCCATCATAATCCCCTCCATGATCGCCCGCAGCCCTCTGGCACCGGTCTTTCTTGCAAGTGTGGTCTCTGCAATAGCAGTCAATGCGTCCCGGTCAAACAGCAGGCGCACTCCGTCAAGCTCCAAAAGCTTCTGATACTGCTTGACAATGGCGCTCTTTGGTTCGGTCAGAATCCGGATCAATGCCTTTTTATCCAGCATTTCCAGAGATACCGTCACCGGAAGACGGCCCACCAGCTCCGGGATCAGGCCGAATTTGACCAAATCCTGGGGAAGCACCTCTTTAAGCAGCACATCCACATTGTACTCATGCTGGGTCGTGATCTCCGCGTTAAAGCCGATGGACTTCCTGTCCAGGCGGGTCTCGATGATCTTGTCGATCCCTTCAAACGCGCCGCCGCAGATAAACAGAATATTGGTCGTGTCGATCTGGATCAGCTCCTGATGGGGATGCTTTCTTCCGCCCTGAGGGGGAACCGACGCGATCGTCCCTTCTATGATCTTCAAGAGCGCCTGCTGAACGCCCTCTCCGGATACATCACGGGTGATCGACGGATTTTCCGACTTTCTTGTGATCTTGTCAATCTCATCAATATAAATGATACCATGCTCCGCGCGCTCGATATCCCCGTCCGCAGCCTGGATCACCTTCAAAAGGATGTTCTCCACATCCTCTCCCACATACCCTGCCTCTGTCAGAGCTGTCGCGTCGGCAATGGCAAAGGGAACATTCAAAATCTTTGCAAGGGTCTGCGCAAGCAGGGTCTTTCCGCAGCCTGTCGGCCCCAGCATCAGGATGTTGCTCTTCTGCAGTTCCACACCCAGGTCCTGCTCCGCCAGAATCCTTTTGTAATGGTTATATACCGCAACCGAAAGTACTTTTTTCGCTTCTTCCTGTCCGATCACATAATCATCCAGAAATGCCTTCATCTCTTCCGGTGTGAGCAGATTGATGTCAGCAAACGGATTTCTCTCATCGTATTCCAGCTCTTCTTCAATAATCTCGGAGCAGACATCCACGCATTCATCACAGATGTAGGCCCCGTTCGGTCCCGCGATCAGCTTGCGGACCTGGTTCTGCGATTTATTGCAGAAGGAACATCTTACAATCTCATCCATTACTTTTCCTGCCATTTTCATTTTCACCTCATATTAAAATTGAGTATACGCAACTGTCCTGCTTCCATCCAAAGAAAGCCGAACCGTGACACGCATTTTAATCCGTCCGGCTCCCAAAACCCGCCGGGCTGCTTTTCATCTTCGCCGTCATGCCGGTTCCTGGCACAAATAGTCATGAAAGTTTCCTTTCATACGTTAGTGCTTGGCAATGACTTCGTCTACCAGTCCGTAATCCTTTGCTTCCTGTGCGGACATAAAGTTATCCCGCTCCGTATCCACCTGGATAACCTCAAGGGACTGCCCCGTATTGGCCGCAAGGATCTCGTTCAATCTCTTTCTGGTACGCAGAATGTGTTCTGCCGCAATCTGGATCTCCGTCGCCTGTCCCCTGGCGCCGCCGGACGGCTGGTGGATCATGATCTCCGCATTGGGCAGGGCAAAGCGCTTGCCCTTGGCGCCCCCGGAGAGCAGGAAGGAACCCATGCTGGCCGCCATGCCGATGCATACGGTAGACACATCGCACTTGATATACTGCATCGTGTCGTAGATCGCCAGCCCTGCGGTCACGGAGCCTCCCGGACTGTTGATATAGAGCTGGATGTCCTTGTTGGGATCATCCGCTTCCAGAAACAACAGCTGAGCAACCACGATGTTTGCCGAAACGTCACTTACTTCCTCTCCCAGAAAGATGATCCGGTCCTTTAATAATCGGGAATAAATATCGTAAGAGCGTTCCCCCCGGCTTGTCTGTTCAATGACATAAGGTACTAAACTCATTTAAAATTCTCCTTCTTTCTATCTGCCGCCATCCCCGCGGAATGGACGGTCCGCATGCGCCCGGGCGCACTTTTTATTATACTATTCTTCCACTGCCGCATCCGCGATCAGGGTGATCGCATCCTGTACCGCAATGCTTTCCTTCATTTCTTCGATCCGCTTCTCGCCCATGTACTCCTTGAATCCTTCCAGATCTCTGCCGTATGTCTCCGCCATCTTCTTCAGCTCTTCCTCAAGGCGTTCCTCAGACACGACAATATTCTCTGCTTTCGCAACGGCTTCCAGTACCAGTCTGGTCCGGATGGTCTTCAGCGCCTGAGCTTCCAGATCCTGCTTCATCCGTTCCTCTGTCAGACCTGTCATCTGGAAGTACATCTCCTTTGTCATGCCCTGCATCTGGAGACGGTAGCCCATATCGTCCTCCATCTGCCGTACCTGCAGATCAATCATCGGCTGGGGGATATCCATCTCGGCATTCTCCGCTGCCTGATCCACTGCCTGATCCTCAATCTTCTCCCGTGCCTCAGCCTGCTTCCGGTCTGTCAGCTTCTTCTCTACTTCCTGTCTGTACTCTTCGAGCGTCTCGCACTCGGACACATCAGATGCAAATTCATCATCCAGCTCCGGCAGTTCTTTTTCTTTAATAGTGTGTACCACGCATTTGAACAGCGCATCCTTTCCGGCCAGAGATTTCTCATGATAATCTTCCGGGAACTTCACGTTCACTTCCACATCCTGGTCGATCTCAGCGCCGATAAGCTGCTCCTCAAATCCCGGGATAAACGCGCCGGAACCGATGGTCAGCGGATAATCCGTGCCCTTGCCGCCCTTAAATGCTTCTCCGTCTACAAATCCTTCAAAATCCAGTGTGATCATATCATCCTTTGCCACGCTCCGGTCTGTCACTTCCACCGTTCTTCCGTTGCGCTCACGCTCCCTCTGGATCTCTGCGTCTACATCTTCCGGGGTCACTTCCACAGGGATCTTATCTACCTTGAGGCCCTTGTATTCTCCCAGCTTCACTTCCGGCTTCACCGCCACTTCCGCTGTAAAGATAAAGGGCTTGCCCTTCTCCATCTGTACCACGTCTACTTCAGGCTGGGACACAATATCCAGCTCACACTCGTCATAAGCCTGGCTGTAAGCGGTGGGGATCATACGGTTGATAGCGTCCTCGTAAAAGATCTCCGCTCCGTACATCTTTTCCAGCATCTGGCGCGGTACCTTTCCCTTACGGAAGCCCGGGAGAGAGATCTTCCCGCGCTGCTTCAGATATGCCGCCTGGATCGCCTTCTCCACTTCCTCAGCGGCAACCTCGATCGTAAGCTTTGCCATATTATGCTCTAACTTTTCTACCTGTAGACTCATTTTCATTTCCTCCTTGATTTTGCAGATACCCGGCCGTATGCGGGCCAATCTATATCATCTTTCTATTCGCATTTTCCGTTCACACTTCATGGGTGTTCACAGTCATTAAACAAGTATAGCATAAGAGTTCCCTGATTTCCAGCACTTTTTACACGAATACCAGCTTTTATGCCCATTCTCCCGGCCAATCAGCGTGGTAATTGGTCGGGGGCGGCATGGAACCTGCAATTCACACCCTGCCATGGTGCCGGCAGTATCCTTCATTTAATCGTGGTAAATAATGGACCGCCCGATTTCCACTGCCTTTTCCTCTCCGCACAGCAACGCGGTCAGCTTCAACGCGAAAGGAATAGCGGTTCCCATCCCCCGGCTGGTGATGATGTGTCCGTCCGCAGAAACCGGATCCTGAACTACCTCCGCGCCTTCCAGCTTTTCTTCGAATGTCGGATAGCAGCAGGCCTTCCGCCCTTTCAGGAAGCCCAGCCTGCCAAAAACGCTGGGTGCTGCGCAGATTGCCGCAAGATACTTTCCTTTTTCATGATGGCTCCGTAAAAGCTCCTGCAGTCCTCTATGGTTCATCAGATTCCGCGTTCCGGGCATGCCTCCCGGAAGCACCAGCATCTCTGTGTCTGAAAAATCCATTTCCTCAAACAGGCAGTCCGCCTGCACATCAATCTGATGTGAGCCGTGAATGGTCTTCTCTCCTGTGATGGACACCATATGGACCTGAACCCCTGCCCTGCGCAGGATATCCACAACAGTAAGTCCCTCAATCTCTTCAAATCCGTCAGCCAGAAATACACTGATCTGTTTCATATTCTGTCCATGCTCCTTTCTAAAGCAGAGGTTCGGCAAGATTACCTGCGGCGGACTCCCTGCCGTTCTCTTTCTTTACATCACTGCCCTGATCCGTTTTACATTTTCATACGGACAGCACAGTTACGGATCAGATTGCCAATATTTCCTTCACCGTATCTTTCATCTTATCCACGTCGCACTCCCTTGTATGCAGGATCTGTGCGTTGCGGATCTCCTCAATGGCATGGGGAACCGGGGTCCCGGAAGCCTTTTCCAGTTCATCGATCAGTGCAAATTCCTCCATGCTGCCGTATTTTTCGTCAATGGCCGTCATCACGCTCTTTACAAACTTGTAAGGACTTGCGGTGGAGGCAATCAATTGCTTCCTCTGATCCCCGCTGTCCTTCCGGTAGGCCCGGCACACATGAGCCGCCACAGCCGTATGGGGATCCATCACATATCCTGTAGACTGGTACGTATCCCGTATCGCCGCCCTGGTCTCTTCCTCAGTGGCATAGCCGCCCGCAAAATCCGAAAGCTTCTCTTTCATCTCCGGCGTGATGTCATATCTTCCCTCTGCTTTCAGCGCGTCCATCAACTCCTGGTCCTTCTCAGCATCCGCTCCCGCAATCATATAGATAAGCCGTTCCAGGTTGCTGGAGATCAGGATATCCATGGAGGGGGACGAGGTCAGGACAAATTCCCGGTTCTTATCATAGGTCCCGGTCCGGAAAAAGTCGAACAGGACTTTATTTTCATTGGAGGCGCAGATCAGCTTCGCGATCGGCACTCCCATCTGCTTCGCATAATAGGCCGCCAGGATATTTCCAAAATTCCCGGTAGGAACCGTCACATTGATCTCTTCTCCCAAGGTGATCTCTTCATTTTTCAGAAGCTTCGCATACGCATATACATAGTAGACAACCTGGGGAACGAGACGCCCGATGTTGATGGAGTTTGCGGAAGAAAACTGGAAGCCCTTTTCCGAGAGTTCCTGCTCCAGCTCCTGATCCTCAAACAGCGCCTTCACGCCGGTCTGCGCATTGTCAAAGTTTCCTTGAATGGCTACGACCGATGTATTGACACCCTTTTGGGTCACCATCTGCAGCTCCTGCACCCGGCTCACCCCGTTTTTCGGGTAGAACACGATGATCCTTGTCCCAGGCACATCCGCGAACCCGGCCAGCGCGGCCTTTCCCGTGTCGCCGGAGGTGGCTGTCAGGATGACGATCTCGCGGGTCACATGGTTCTTCTTTGCCGATGTAGTCAGAAGATGGGGCAGGATGGAAAGCGCCATGTCTTTAAACGCGATCGTCGCCCCGTGGAACAGCTCCAGGTGATAGGTATCCCCCACCTTCACAAGAGGAGCGATGACTTCCGTGTCAAATTTGGAATCATAGGCACATGTAATACAGTGCTTTAGCTCTTCCTCTGTAAAATCAGTCAGGAACTGCTTCATAACAGCATATGCCGTTTCCTGATAGGACATGTCCTTCAATTGCTCCATGGTGACATCCAGCTTCGGCATAGAAACCGGAACGAATAATCCGCCGTCCGGAGCGAGCCCTTTCAGGATCGCCTCGGAAGCCGTGACCGTATGCTGAGCATCCCGTGTACTTTTATATAGTAGATTCATCTCTTCCACCCTTTTCTTTTTTCTATTTTTCCGCTTTTTTACCGTTGGTATACTTCACCAGCCCGCCGGCGGCAATCAGCTTCTGCATAAATTCCGGGAACGCCTGTCCCTGAAATTCGGTGCCCTTTGTGCGGTTGTAAATCTTTCCGCTGTCAAAATCCACCTCTACCTCGTCTCCTGCCTCGATCCCTCTTGCCGCTTCCGGGCATTCGATGATCGGCAGTCCGATATTGATCGCATTTCTATAGAAGATACGCGCAAAGGTCTCCGCGATCACGCAGCTCACTCCCGCCGTCTTGAGGCAGAGCGGCGCATGCTCCCTGGAGGAGCCGCAGCCGAAGTTTTTATTTGCCACGATCAGATCCCCCGGCTGTACCTTGTGTACAAATTCGGGATCGATATCCACCATTGCGTGGCTCGCCAGCTCCTGCGCGTCAAAGGAATTGAGATATCTTGCCGGAATGATCACATCCGTATCTACATTATCTCCATATTTAAAAACGTGTCCCAATGCTTTCATGACTTGTCACCTACTTTCTCCGGATTTGCGATGCATCCTGCGATCGCGCTGGCTGCCGCCACTTCCGGGGAAGCCAGATAGATCAGGGAATCCACATGTCCCATCCGGCCCACAAAATTGCGGTTCGTGGTGGAAACGCACTTCTCCCCTGCTGCCATTACGCCCATATGTCCGCCCATGCAGGGACCGCAGCTCGGCGTATTCACCGCGCAGCCTGCGTCAATAAAGATATCCACCAGGCCCTCCGCGATGCACTGTTTATAAATCTTCTGGGTGGCCGGCACTACCATCACTCGGACATCCGGATGTACGGTATGGCCTTTCAGGATCGCCGCGGCCTTCCGCATATCCTCCATTCGTCCGTTGGTGCAGGATCCAATCACCACCTGGTCGATCCGGATGGGTTCCATTGCCTCCACCTCGTCGATGGTCTTTGCATTGCCCGGGAGATGCGGAAATGCGATGGTGGGACGAACCTCATCCAGATGGATCTCCACCACCTCGTCATACTCTGCGTCCTCGTCCGCAGTATAAATCTGATATTCCTTTTTGGAATGCTCCCTGATATAAGCCTCCGCCTGCTCGTCTACCGGGAAGATCCCGTTCTTGGCTCCTGCCTCAATGGCCATATTGGCCATAGTAAAGCGGTCGTCCATAGACAGGCTGGCAATGCCGTCCCCGGTAAACTCCATGGACTTGTACAGCGCGCCGTCCACACCGATCTTTCCTATAATATGGATGATAATGTCCTTGCCGCTGACATAAGGTCCCGGCTTCCCGGTCAGTACAAACTTGATAGCCGGGGGTACCTTGAACCACAGCTCCCCTGTCGCCATCCCGGTTGCGATGTCGGTTGTCCCAACGCCGGTGGAGAATGCCCCCAGCGCCCCGTATGTACAGGTATGGGAATCTGCTCCGATGATGCACTCTCCTGCGGTGACAACTCCCGCCTCGGGCAGAATGGCATGCTCGACTCCGGACTTGCCCTGCTCAAAGAACCAGCTTAAGCCCTGAGCCTTCGCGAACTCCCGGATCGCTTTTGAATTTTCAGCCGACTTGATATCCTTATTCGGTGTAAAATGATCCGGAACCAGGACCACCTTGTCTTTATCATAAACCTGATCTGCCATCTCCCTGAAAATAGGCAGCGCCATCGGGCCGGTGATGTCATTTGCCATGACCACATCCAGCTTCGCTTCGATCAGTTGACCGGCCGAGACAGAATCCAGTCCCGCATGAGCGGCCAATATCTTCTGCGTCATTGTCATTCCCATTGTGACAACCTCCTTCAAATTTGCTTTCTGTCTGCTATTCTAACACACAATATCGGGAAAGAAAAGTGGAAATTGTGGGAGGCTGCGTAAGCAAAGGTAGAAGGGCGGCGGGGGGACGCACAGGCGAAAACAATTGCCCGCGTCACCCCGCTCTCGCTTCGCAAAAAACGCAGCAGCGCTAAGCTCGGGAAAACCTCGCTAAGCGCTGGCGTTTTTTGAGAGGTTCCTTTGGGCAATTGTTTTCGCCTGTGCTGTGTATCGGCGGTTCTACGATTGTAAAACGTTAGATGGACGGCAGCCGGTGGAGCGCCGCGGCGCAAAAGCGGAAATGCAGCGCAGCGCTTTACCTACTCTGCGACATGCTGTTGTGAACGGTTATAAGATGACATTTTTTAAGTCTGTAAAATTACCTTCTTGTTGTAGTATTTTTGTCAAAGAATGTAGGCTTAGCCCAGTTTTTTTCTGGCGGCGGTGATTAAAACGGCCAGGGATAACATGAGAAGGAGGACTGGCGGCAGGATGTCTGCCGGGTCTCCGGTCTTGACGGATTTTGGCGGTTCGGAAGATGAAGCTGGCTGTTGCGGCTGTTCTTCCGGGGGAGACTGGGGTTTGTTGATGTGGACGGTCTGGGATTCGGCGTTGAGGTCTTCGTGAGTGGCCAGTACCGCTCCGTTGATGTATAGTTTTTCGAATACTACGAGTTCTTTGTTTTTGAGGGTAGCTGCCTGGAAGGTAAATTCTACTTCGGCGGTTCCGGCTGGTTTTTCCGGGGTGAAGGTGGTTTCGGCTTTGATCTCGGTTTGCTCGATCAGGAGGGGAGCGCCTGTCGATTTGTCCATCAGGATGCCTTTTATTGTGTATTCTTCACCGGGGATCAGGTTTTGATAAGTCACCTTGTCTACAATGGTGATCTCGTTTTCGGCGGTGATCTTCTGGCTGCCGGTCTGTTTTTCGGCGGCCTGGGTTTTCAGTTCCGGAAAGTAGAGGGTCTGGCCCTCGTAGTGGATGTCCTTGTGGGCAGCGACCTCTTCGCCTTCCTTTGTTACGCTCTCAAATGCCACGGCGGTTTTACCTGCAAGGCGGGAGGCGTTCAGTTCAAAGGTTACGTCCACGGTTCCGGAATCGGCTTCCGGGGTGAAGGTGGTTTCTGACGTGATCTGTTCCCCGTTTTCCAAAAGGGGCGCTTCGGTTTCCTGGTCCATCAGGGTTCCCTCTACCGTGTATTCCTGGCCCGGGGTCAGATTGGAGTAAAAGACGGTATCCACGATTATCGCTTGTTCCGCTGTCTGGGCACTGCGACTGTTGGTTTCGACATCTCGGGCGGAGGTCCTGACTTTCGGGAAATAAATGGTCTGTTCCTGGCTGTCAATGTCCGCGTGGACGGCATAGATCTTGTTGTTTTTCTCCAATGTTTCAAATGCGACCAGGGTCTTTCCTTCCAAGTTTGATCCGTCAAAGGTAAATACCACTTCGGCTTTTCCGTCCTTTTCCTTTGGCGTCCATTTTAGTTCCGCGGTAATATCCGCCCCGGCAGCATCCTTCGCGGTCATGCCCGTTTCCTTGTCCACCAGTTTTCCGCGGAGTGTATACTCCTGGCCCGGTTTCAAATTTTTATAGGTGACAGTATCCGCTATGGAAATCTCTTCTCCTGCTACAACCGTATTGGTTCCGGTGGTCTTGTCCAGCGCTTTCGTTTCGATGCCAGGAAAATGGATGGTTTGGCCTTCATCGTTGATGTCCTTATGTTCTGCGATCTTTTTTTCCTCACAGTATAGCTCTTCGTAAAGGACAATATCCTGACCATACAGCTCGGAGGCGTCAAAGGTACACTCGACCTCTGTCATGCCAGCAGAGGCGGCTGCGGTAAATGCCTGTTCTGCGGTGACCGGATTTCCTTCCGGATCCGTGACAGGCTTTTTGGTTTTTTTATCCATCACAACACATTTCAGAAGATATTCCTGTTTTTCCTTCAATCCGTTGTACAGCACGGAATCGATCACTGTCACCGTTCCGGTCTGTGCATAATGGTTTCCGGTGGCCTCGTTTCTGGCGCTGGTGGAAATGGCCGGGGCGTCCTCGATCAGGTCTTTATTTTCCAGGTTTCCCAGGTTAATGGTTACTTTATCTTTGTAAATGACCAGATGAATCGTCAGCATTTCTTTTCCTTTGTTTGCATCCGTAGGAAGCTCTTCCAGAATATATGTATCATAGGGAAGGGCTCCCAGGCTGTTGTCCACAGGCGCGCTTCCTCCTTCTCCGTCCAGTCCGAACCAGAGGCCGTCTTCTGTTCCCCCCTGATTGGAATTCCTGGTGTGCGGATTCCATTCTGCGGAAGAGGAATAGTAACCGTTATCATCCGTTGTGATCCGATGGGATTCCCCTGTCGTGGTACTGGTCAGGCTGAACTCGACGCCCGGCATCACCTTCTGGGTTTTGGAGTCAATCTTGCGCAATTCGAAGTCGCCCCGCTTCACCCGGTTCAAAATGGAATGATCCGCATCCGTCAGATCCACGACTTCTCCGTTCTTTGTGATAAAAAATTCTTGCCTCCAGAGTCCGGTGTCCAGGTATCCGGTGGGCGCGCCTGTTTCAAGGATCCGATACTTCCCATAAGGAAGCAGCCTTTCCGTTGTCTGCGCTATTCCGGTCTCGTCGGTCTTGATCGTTGTAATGGTCTCATTCCTTCCATAGACCTTTCCGTCCACAAATACGTTATTTTCGTTCAGATTTACAACCGCAAATACGGCATTTTCTAGAGACGCGCCGCCCTGGGGGACCGAAGCCCTGGTGTCGAAGTCCCGTTTCCGGATCTTCACGCCGCCGCGGATGACCTGGTTATAGACGGCGTATTGGTTTCCGCCTTTTAAATTCACTTCAGGTCCAACATAACGGATCTGCGAGGTATAGAGACCGGTTGTTTTTTCCTCACTCCCTTCCGCCTGCAGGTATGCGCCTTCCAGCAGATACCCGGCAGGAGCCTTTGTCTCTTCTATGGAGATCGTTCCCAGTGGCAGTACCGGGATTCCGTCCATGATGTAAAAATCATCTCCTGAAACCTTGTATTCCTCCCGAAGCAGGGCCTGATATTTCTTCGATCCCGCTCCGTCCGGCACCGCTTTGGTCTCCAGCACCCAGGTTCTTGTGGGCGTCTGAGGCAGAGTTTCCTTTTCAAAGAATCCGCTGTAGTATCTGACTGTAAACTGCGCACCCGCAAGAGACGCGCCGTCCTGGGGCGCTCCCTTCGGAGCGTCCTGATCCCGCTTCACCAGTTCCAGCCCTGTCGGATCATATTTCGGAATGTCGCTTACATCCAGATGCACATTCTCGCCTGCTTTTACATGGACCATATAAACCTGAGTATCTTTCTGATAGCCATGCGGAGCCGTATTCTCCCTTACCCAGTAGTCCCCCTCTGCCAGTTCTATCTTGTCACTTTCACCGGATTTCCTGGTGATCGCTGTCGCTGACTGTGTGGTGCAGGATGCATCCGCATAGATTCCATATGCCGCGTTTTCTAAGGAATAACATGCATTTCCATCGGTGATATCGGGAACCGCGGAACGCTTCCGTATTGTTACCGTCCCGTCTGCAGGTCCAACGTATTCCAGCCACACAATATCCTGCTTCTCATTATAGGCCACATATGCCCGATATTCTTTGAAAATGGACAGCTCCGCTTTCCCGCTGTTCATCTGCTCATCCAATGCATTCCGCATGGCCTGGATCTGCTCCCCTGTGAGCCCGTCTGTCTCTCCGGTATACTCAATGCCGATCATCGCATGGACATACGGGTAAGGCTCTGCCGTACCGCCGAACAAGGCGGAAGCCTCTCCTGCCCACGGCCCGTCCGCACCGAACATCAAGGCCATTTTTATCCTTGAATTGTCCAGTTCGGAAACCTGATAGATTCCCGAAGGGGTCTGTTTATTGGGCTGTGCGCAGTATCCCATGTAATGTCCCTTGTCCGTCACCACGCGAAACTCTGTCGTCGTCCAGTTTCCGTAGCTGTGAGCGGTTCCGGGTGTAATCGTGCAGTCGGACCCAGCCGCCGAACGCATCATCCTTCCGCCGCTTCCGGCTACATATGCCGTACCGTAATTCCCGATTACTCTTCTTCCGATCGGGATCCTGCCGGAATCCAAATCTTCCGGAGCTTTCGAATCGGCGTCCGCATCTGTTCCTTCCTCTTTCACTTCCTCATTTCCAGGTTGGTTCGCCCCTCCTCTTTGCTCACTGCTTCCGACCTGATCCGAAGCACTTTTTTCTACACTGCTTCCGACGCCGGAAGGTTCCTGATCGGCTTCGAAACCGCCGTTTTCCTCTCTTCCGGCCGATTCGTTCTGTGCATCTCCTGTTTCCTCCTGCTTTGGCGTATCTGCCTTATCTGCTGTCTCTTCTACAGTTTCCTGTATTACTTGTTCATTTGCTCCTCCTGCTGTTCCTGTCATGGTCTGTGCCGTTGTTCCTTCCGCTTTCATTGCGGTCTGGATCTCCATCTGTTCTTCTGCCCGCACGGAAGCAGCGCTTGCCGAGGCCATACAGCCAAAGATCAGCAAAAAGGCCGCTGCCGTACGAAACATACCGGGCATGTTGTAAAAAAATCTTTTCATACTTCTTTTCTCCTCCATAAAATGCAGTCAAAACGTTGCTGTTTGGAATGCCTGTACGGAAAAGCGCCACTGAAAATTAGATACTACGTCCTCCTTTCTGAATCCGGAATCAAATGTGGGTAAAACTACATAGCTATGTCCTCGCTTTTGGATTATGGGATGATATTCCCCATGAAAAATAGAAATGTCCTAAGACGAGTAAGTTGATCATAAACGAAACAGCAGAATTTGTCAATATAATTTTGCAAAGCATTTAAAAAATACATCAGGCACGTTACTGGTCAGACCCTGACCAAAATAAACGACCCCGCAGCAAGCTGCGGGGTATTGAGAGAGGTCGCCCCACTACATATAGTCGAATATGCTATACTGCT